>CAYZNB010000227.1:0-2537 GCA_964478535.1 uncultured Thermotogaceae bacterium | reverse complement strand
AAAAATTTTAAATATATAGATTTATATTACTATTTGTTTTTAAGGTTGTCAAGCTTTTTATTTTTTTCAGATAATGCAAATTCTAATAATTTTTTATCAAATCCATTTTTATTAAAATTCTCTAAAATTTTATCGGTTCTATCAGTCAATTTTCTATTAAAATTAGTTTCAAGTTGTATTTCTAAAGGAACAACAGGAATTGAATAATTTTTAAAATTTATTTCTTTTATATATGCCCATATTTCAGAACCGCCTTCCCATATTCCAGACACATTATTTTTTGTGGAATAAAAATTTTCTGGAGCTTCTATATGAGCAACTTCAACTTTAAAATCTTCAATAAACCATCTTCCGAATGTCCAAACAAATTCTTTTGGGTTTGGAGGATCAAAATAAATAGGTAATTTTTTTGATGATTGCCACAAATTATTGTGAGGTTCATCCACATCACACTTTTCAACAAGAAATTCTGTTAGTAAATCAGCGAAATAAAAAACATCTTTTTTTGATTTTAAAAGAATATCGATATCTTTAGGAACAACAGATATTTTTTGTAATGCTGTGGCACAAGATCCAATAATAGCCCATTCAATATTTTTTGCTTTTAGTGGAAGATAAATTTTTTCTAAAAGACTTAATAAACATTTTTCCCAAGTATGCATAAAATAATCACCTCAATTTTTTAAGATATATTCAATTATATCAAATTTAAAAAAGGTGGTGCAGAAATGTAGGGTTTTAATATATTGAATAAAAATAATCTAGTTAGCTGAGAAATCAGTTAACTAGATTATTTTAAATTAAATTAATTTTTTTTAGAAAAGATTTTAAAGTCTTTTTATATCCAAGTTTTCCGAAAAAATTATCTAATGGAATTAAAAAAAGTCTTGTTCTAGATCCTTTATGTATCCAACCGTTATAATTAGGAATTTCAAAATCTTTTTTTGATTTAGATAATGTTACTTCAGCTATTGAAAAACCTTCTTCATCTTTCATTTTTGCTTTTACGGAACCATCATAATCAATAATTTTTGAATGTCCTTGTGATTTAAAATATGAAGGAGTTAAGAATTTTCCTAATAACCCTATCATATTATCAATATTTCCCAATTGATTTGAAAAAATTACAGGAACACCTAAAATTTTATTTAAAGTTGAGGGGAAATTTTCGATTTCTTTTTCAGCATTTAAGATATCTTCCTCTTTAATAATTTTACTTGTTTTGTATGGCGAAGGCCACGCATGAGGCATTATAAATATATCAATATCTTCATTTTTTATTTTTTTAATTATTTTTGTAAAATGATTATCAGCACAAATACAAACACCTATTTTACATAAACTGGAGTTTATAATGTGAGTACCAAAACCTCTTCTAAAAATGTAAGATTCAGCATTATCTTTTTCCGCCCTTCCTTCAATTTCTCCATAAGGATTTGAAACAACAAATGTATTTCTAAAATCTTTTTCAATAAACTCAATAATTCCTGCACCTAAGTAAATATTGAATTTTTTAGAAGTATTTTTAAGCCATTCTAAAGATGAAGAATTTATACCATAATCCCATATTTTAAAATTGGGGATATAACCTGTAGAAAACAATTCCGGAAGTATTACTAATTCTGCACCAGATTTAGTCGCTTTTTCAACGATAATTTCTGCTTGTAAATGATTTTTGTTTACATCCCCTAAAAAAGTTTTTGGTTGAACAACAGCTATTTTAATTTTTTTCATTTTAACCACCTCGCTATAAAATTTAAAAAGTCCTCATAACGAGGACTTTTATTGTATAAAAGCAAAATTATTCAAAATAATAATAATAATATAATAAATAATATCTTTTGATTTTACAACTCCTCGTCTTAGCTTTAGCACTGAACAACGTAGATTTTTTAAATCAGCTACGTTAAGCAGACCTTAATTCGGTCGAGCCTGTTATACCCATTGGCGTCTCTCGACGTTTTTGGGCAGTAGCCTGTGTTTGTTCAGGAGCCTCACCTAACAAATTGTATATTTTTATTAACTTTTTCATTTCACATTTATTCTAATTAAATTTAATTGCGTTTAAAATAAGAAACCATTACTTTTTAGTTAAGGCGAGGAGGTTTCGATTTTAAAAAAACGGTAAAAAGATAATTAAATATTTAATTGCTCTAAAATAATCGAAAATTTTGATTCTGTATATTTTTTTTGTAGGTTTAATACTTTAGAAAACTTGTAGTAAATTGGATTGAAATAAGTCACTTGCAAAAGTGGAATGCAAAGGGCTGCACCAGCATAAATTTAGTTAGTTGAAAGGAAAAACATTTTAATAATAACTGTTTTTTGCTTTTAATGTAGTGTAACAGCCACGCTGAACTGTGCGAGGCCACTGAAAAAGTCCGATTTTCAAATTTTTATATACAACATATAGATTGCACCAAACAAAAAACACATTATAAAGTATAGCAAAAAATCAAATTTTGACTTTTTCAGTGGTCTCGAACTGTGCACGGCGTTACAGCACAGGCAAAAACATTCATCTTTTGCGTTAAACA
>CAYZNB010000226.1:0-2559 GCA_964478535.1 uncultured Thermotogaceae bacterium | reverse complement strand
AGAAATAGAAATTCAAACACCAATTCAAAGTACAATTGGTGAAATGGTTGATGATAAAAGAGTTACTATTGTACCTATTTTACGTGCCGGGTTGGGAATGCTTGATGGTATTCTTTCTTTAGTACCAAATGCTAGTGTAGGGTTTTTGGGTATTTTTAGAGATCCTGATACATTAGAAGCCGTAGAATATTATGAAAAATTCCCTAATCTGACTGATTTACATAATATTTTTATAGTCGATCCTATGTTAGCAACCGGACATTCTATGAGTCATGCAATAGATGTAGTAAAAAAAAGAGGCGGAAATAATTTAACTGTTATGTCTCTTCTTGCAGCTCCTGAGGGTGTCGATATTGTATTGAAAAATCATTCTGATGTAGATATTTATACTGCTTGTCTTGATTCAAAACTTAATGATAAGGCTTATATTGTTCCAGGACTTGGAGATGCTGGCGATAGATTGTTCAGAACTAAGTAAGGTGTGTTGAATGTCTGATTTATTTTTGCATTCTTTTTTATTTGGTTTTGCTACTTTAATAAGCAGAGCTTTGGGGCTTTTTAGAGATATTTTATTTGCTCACTATTATGGTATTAGTGCAGAATATGATGCGTATTTAATAGCTATTTTATTTCCATTCTTTTTGAGAAAAATTTTTGCAGAAGGTGCTTTATCTTCAGCTTTTATTCCATTGTTTTCAAGGAAAGAGGGTAAAGATGCACAAGTTTTTTTCAGTACAGCTATATGGGCGACTTTAATATGTACAGGAATTATTTATTTGCCTGTTTTGTTTTTTTCTGATTCTGTTGCTTTTATTCTAGGTTCAGGATTAGATAAAGAAACAATTTATCTTGCAGGGTATCTTATGAAATTTACATATCCTTTTATAGTTTTTATCTCTTTGTGGGCTATTGTAGCAGGGGTTTTAAATAATAAGGATAGTTATTTTATTCCTGCTTTTGCACCTTCTTTGAGTAATATTTCTACAATTATTTTCACTGCATTTTCTTTTATGTTTGTTCCACAAGTTTTAGGTCCTACTATAGGTTTTGTGGTTGGAGGTTTTTTACAATTTATTTTCGTAATGTTTTTTTTGAAAAGATATGGAATGAAGATAACTTTTGACTTTAATATTAAATATTTAAAGCAAATTTTAGTTTTAATGGGGCCAGCGCTTTTAGGTGTAGCTATTTCATCTCTTAATAGTCTTGTAGATACTAATATAGCTACTTGGACAGGAAAGGGAGGGGTTTCTACTATTCAATATGCATTAAGGATTTATCAGCTTCCTCTCGGTATTTTCGGTGTCAGCGTTGCTAATTCTTTACTTCCTAAATTATCAAATGCGATAAAAAATGAAAACAATACTTTGTTTTCAAAATATTTATCTGAAAGTGTTTCGTTATTATTATTCTTTACAATACCTTCCGCTTTAGGAATGATTTTTATGGGAAATGGATTAGTTTCTTTATTGTATGAACATGGAAGTTTTGGTTATGAAGACACTTTAATAACCGCAAAAGTTTTGATGGCATATGCTATAGGATTACCTTTTTATTCTTTATACGGAATTTTTGTAAAAACGTATCATTCAAATTTAAATACAAAATTCCCAACATTAGTTTCTGTTTTTATGCTTTTAATTAATATTGTCCTTGATATAGTTTTTGCAATAAAATTTGGAGTTGTTGGTATAGCTCTTGCAACATCTATTGCAGGTTTTTTTGGAGTAATTATGGTAGGATATGCTTCAATTAAAAAAATGAAAAAATCGGATTTTATTGAAATTTTCAAAATTTTTTTATGCGGAATTTTAATGGTAATTTTTATATTATTATTCGATAATTTTGTTTTTTCAAAAATGATGGTTTTAATGCAATTGATTTTAGCAGTTACAGTATTTTTTATTTCGGCTTATCTTTTTAAAGTTAAGACTTTAGAGCAAGCCCTTAAAATATTAAAATTGAGAAGGAGGAAATAGTTTATGAAAAAAAATATTTTAGTTTTAATGAGCATAATTTTGTTGAGCATATCTTTGTTTTCTTCGGAAATTATTTCTGTTGAAATTATTCCTCAAAATTTATCAAGTATAACGGGTAATTTTTCGGTTCATTTTGATATGCAAGGAAACAGCACTTTACAATTTGTCGCAGGTCCTATGATGCCTCTATTAAGAGCAAATTTTTTTAACAGTATGTCTGTTATTACTCATTATGGAATAAATGTTTATTCGCAAGAAGAATGGAAGTTAAGTTTTGAAAACCAGCTTAGATTTATGGGAAATTCGACTTTTAGACTTTATGCAACTTCTGAATTAGATATAAAAAATTTATCGAATATATCATATAATTGGAACGTGGGTGGAATGATAGGGGTTTTATCTGGTTATGTAAGGTTAGGAGCAATAATTGGAGAAGATTTCAGCATAGTTGCTGGTTTCGTATATTAAAAAAAAGATTCTATGTAATTTTTGTGTGTTTATTACTTTAGAAAGTTGTTTAGTTGAAAGGAAAAACATTTTAATATTAACCGTTTTTTGATTTTAATGTAGTGTAACAGCC
>CAYZNB010000225.1:0-2613 GCA_964478535.1 uncultured Thermotogaceae bacterium | reverse complement strand
TTACGGGAAGTTCTGGAGTTGGAAAATCTTCTCTTGTTAATGCATTAGAAAAAATTGAGGTCGCTAAAACCCATAATGTAAGTAACTCTAATTATAAAGGTATGCATACAACAACATCATCGCAAATTTATATGCTACCTAACGGTGCTATGATAGTTGATACACCGGGTATGAGAGAATTTGGAATTTTCGGAAGCACTGTAGATGAAATAAAGGAAATGTATGAAGATATTGAAAAATATTCAAAAGAATGTAAGTTTAACAGTTGTACTCATACGCATGAGCCCGAATGCGCTGTTAAAGAAGCACTAGAAAATGGTTTTATTGATGAGCAAAGATTAAAAAATTACTTAAAATTGATTCAAGAGATATAAAAAGAGGAGTGCTTTTGCACTCCTCTTTTTATATCTCTTTCGTATTATTTTTTAACCATAATTTTATATTTTCATCTAAAAACGGAGAAAGTCTTTCATAAACTTCTTTATGATAATTATTTAACCATTTTTTTTCATTTTCATCTAACATTTCTATACAAATTGCATCTAAATCAATAGGACAATACGAAATAGTATTAAATTTTAAAAATTGTCCGAATTCAGTTTCTGAATCTTCTACAACTACCACTGTATTTTCAATTCTTATTCCATGTTTATTTTCTCTATAAATACCTGGTTCAACAGTAATTATCATGTTTTTTTCAAGTTTAACTGTGTTCGGAACTTGACTAAAACCGTGTGGGCCTTCATGAACATTTAAAAAATATCCTACTCCGTGACCTGTTCCGCATTTATAATCTATTCCTTCTTTCCATAAAGGATATCTAGCAAGAATATCTAGATTAGACCCTGTAGCTCCATAAAGAAATTTTGCTGAGCATAATCCTATATGAGCTTTTAATACTAAAGTGAAATCTCTTTTTTCTTCATCGGTTAAATCTCCTAATACGATTGTTCTTGTAATATCAGTTGTTCCATCGAAGTATTGCCCACCAGAATCAATTAAAAACATTCCTTTCTCTTTTAAAACATATTGATTATCGATAGTAGCTTTATAATGCATCATAGCAGCATGATCTCCATAACCGGCTATAGTATCAAAACTTGGACTTACAAAATACTCTTGTTCATTTCTAAAAAATTCAAGTTTTTCATCTGCAGACATTTCAGTTATTTCTTCTTTTCCAATATTATTTTTTAACCAGTAAATAAATTTTACCGTTGCAACTCCGTCACGGGTTTGACAATTGATAAGATTTTTCAATTCAATTTCGTTTTTTATCGCTTTTAGTTTAGTCGTTAAATTAATACCTTCAATTATAACGCATTCTTTCGGAATTTTAGTATAGATAAAATGATTTATTTTATTTGAATCTATATAAACTACACTATTTTGATCTAAACTATTAACGATTTTACTTATTTCTTCATAATCAAAAACTTCAACATTGTTAATTTTTAAATTTTCTTGAGTTTCAAAATCAAGTTGATCTTTTCTTAAAAATAAAAATGCTTTTTCTAGAGAAATCATTGCATAACTCATCACCACAGGATTTTTCGGGATATCGTTACCTCTTATGTTAAATAACCAAGCTATGTCATCAAGACTTCCTAAAATATATTTATTTACTTTCAAATCATTCATTTCTTTTCGAACCATTTCTAGTTTTTCAGATATTGAAAAACCTGAAAATTTTATATTATGATTAAAAACTTTATCGAATTTAATTTTAGGTCGATTTTTCCAAATATTTTCTGAAAAATCAACGCAACAAAACTTTATTTTCTTTTTTGATAAATCTTTATTCAATTTTTGAAAATTTGATTGAGAGAAAGTTTTTGGATCAAATCCAATACTATCTCCTTCTTTTAAATTTTTTTCTAACCATTCATTAAAAGTTGGAACATCTTTCATTCCTTGTTTAAATAATTTAATTTCTGATCCTTTTAATTGTTTTTCGGCTTGAATATAATATCTTCCATCAGTCCAAAGTCCTGATTCATTTAAAGTAACAACAACAGTTCCTGCAGATCCTGAAAAACCCGAAACCCAATCTCTGAATTTCCAATGGTCTGAAACATATTCACTTTGATGAGAATCACCGCTTGGTATTATATAAGCGTCAATATTATTTTCTTTCATCAATTTTCTTAATTCGTTAATTTTTTCATTAGTAGTCATTTAATCACCTCATATTTTAAAATGTTGAAAAGTGGAAAATAGAAATGGAAAAGCGTTTAAATAGCGAAAAGTTAAAAGTGGCAAAAAATTTTTTTATTATAATGCTTTGATGGTAAATATGGTTTTTAAAGTTGGTCAGTAGACAGTTGGAAAGTTGGTCAGGAAAAACAAAAAACGGTTAATTGGTTAATTGTTTAAATAGTTAAAAGTAGCAAGTAGCTCAAATTTTTTTTATTATAATGCTTTTACGGTAAATATGGTTTTTAAAGTTGGTCAGGAAAAACAAAAAACGGTTAATTGGTTAATTGTTTAAATAGTTAAAAGTAGCAAGTAGCTCAAATTTTTTTTATTATAATGCTTTTACGGTAAATATGGTTTTTAAAGTTGGTCAGGAAAAACAAAAAACGGTTAATTGGTTAATTGTTTAAATAGTTA
>CAYZNB010000224.1:0-2619 GCA_964478535.1 uncultured Thermotogaceae bacterium | reverse complement strand
TTACTGCAAATTGTGTTAAAAAGCCACTCATAATAACTGTTATTGAAATTCCTAAGCTTGTAAAAAAAGCTGTTAATATGCCAAATAAAATCATATCAAGTGATAATGAAATTAACAAAACTAACATTATTCCAGGGCACGGAACTAAACCTATAGATGCTGCTACAACAAATAAATTTTTTTCACTTTTATTCTCATTATTTTTGTTTTTAATAAATAATATTTTTATAAGCATATATAATGAAATGATTAAAATCAAAAAATTACCGAATAATTGAATTATTTTCGTGTTGGAATCCACATCAATTAAATACAAAACACTTATAAATCCGTAATAAGCTACAAAGAAAAATATTGTTGTCATAATAAATTGAGTTAATGAAAACAATCCCCCAAACATGACACTTTTTATATATTTAGAATCTTCTGTAATAAAATAACTCATAGCTACCGTCTTTCCATGTCCAGGGCCTATTCCATGAATTACTCCATAAAGAAAGGCTAAAAATAATATTAGAATAATATAAACTAAAGATTTTTCCTCTTTAAAAGATTCTATTATATCGACAAATCTATCCATAATATTACTTTGAATTTTAAAAATATCTATTTTACTATTTTTCTGGGAAGAAAATAAAACATTTTCGGCTTTTTTTACTATATCTTCTTCAACTATTTCTTTTTCTATTAAATTATCGTTTTTTTTCTCTTCATCTTTTATCTCTTTTATTATTTCTTTTTCATATTCATATAAAAAAATAGGATTTTTGTTTTTTATGATAAAAATATATTTTTCTACTGGTACATATTCCAAATAAAATACTTTATTTGTATCAATAGATTCTGTCAGATTAATAAATAAATCTTCTGAATTATTATTAATTGTGAAGTTAGATAAATCATTATTTACTTTTGAATAAAATGATGTATCTGTAAAATAAAAAGTCATTTCTGCTTCCTCATGAATAAATTCTATATTTAGAGGAACAGAAAAATTAAAAATAACAACGTTGTTCGGAATCCTTCTTACAGTAAATTTTTCTGGCAAAATATTTTCAAATTTCTTTCCATTTATATATAATTCAACAAAATAATCAAAATTTGACAATCTATGAAAAATTACTTCCTCAATTTCATCTATTTCTTCTTGAGAAAACTCATTTTTTTCAAATTCTGAAAAAACTTCTATATACAAATAACTTGTGGAACGATCAAATTTCCACTCTATATCAATAGATTCTAAATAATTCTCTTTAAAATTAAAATTTACTTTATTTTCTATGAAAATATGGGGATGAGAAAATATATTAACAACTATAAAAATTATAAAAATTATAACAACTAATTTTTTCATAAACACCTCTTTTTAGTTTTTTTCTAATAATAACTTATATACAATAAATATAAGCTTAAAAAAATCCTATAAAGTTATTATTTTATTTTATTCTTAACACCTATTTCCCAGATAATTCTTTTTTTCTCATCAATTTTATTTCATAAAATAAAAAAGTAAAAGTAAGTAAAGATGCAAAAAAATCAGCTATAGGAACTGCCAACCAAATCCCGTTTGCTCCAAAATAGTTTGGCAAAATTAAAAGCAAAGGAATCAATAATATAGCTTGTCTGGAAGTACTGAGAAGCATTGAGTGTTTTGGCTTTCCAATTGCTTGAAAATGATTGGCTCCAATAATTTGAAATCCTACAAGTGGTAACATAAGCATAAAATATTTCATTGCTCTGACACTTTCTTGAATCAACAAATCTTCAGGAGAGAAAATACGTGCTATTTCATGAGGGAAAACTCTAGTAATTAAAAGTCCTAAAGTTCCTATTAAAGATGTTGTTAGAACCCCTAAAAATAAAGCCTTTCTAACTCTATCGTATTTTTTTGCACCGTAGTTAAACCCTATAATGGGTTGGACTCCCTGTTTAACTCCTATAATTGGCATCATAACAAAAGTATTAATACTGTTTACTATCCCTAATGCTGATACTCCTATTTCTCCACTATATATGATAAGTCTATTGTTAAATAGTATTACAATAACACTTCCCAAAATTTGAATTGAAAACGGAGGTAATCCTAATGACAATATTTTTTTTACCGTTCCAAAATCAAGTTTCATATTTTTTATTGTTATTTTCAATACGCTTTTTCCATTAAAAAAATATCTTAAAACCCAAAATGACGACACAAATAGAGAAATAACTGTAGCTAATGCTGCTCCTTTTATACCCATCTTAAAAACAACTATAAAAAGTGCGTCAAGAATAATATTTAAAAAACCTCCAATAAGCATTGTTATCATTGCTATTCTTGGATTACCTTCTCCTCTAATAAAATTATTCATTCCTAAACTTAAAGCTTGAAAAACAGCTCCTATAAGTATGATTTGAAGGTATTGAGTTGCATAAGGCATTATTTCTTCTGTAGCTCCAAAAGAGCTCAACATAGGTTTTAAAAATATAAGCCCTAATATTGTCAATATCAAAGGAATTATTATTAGCAAAGAAAATGCATTAGAAATTATTTTATCAGCTTCTTCTTTTTTTCCTTCACCTAGTTTTATTGATACTAAAGATGTTCCTCCAAAACCTATCAACATTCCAAATCCCATT
>CAYZNB010000223.1:0-2679 GCA_964478535.1 uncultured Thermotogaceae bacterium | reverse complement strand
CAGCGATGCCCCCGACTTAGCCGACCAATTATGAAAAGTTGAAACTTATAAATAGTAAAAGAAAATTATGTGATTTGTCATTTCGAACGAAAAAGCGTTCTTCTTTTGAGGAGAAATCTGCGAATTTGCGATTTTATGTTTTGAAATAATTTAATAAAAAGCCAAAATGCGCAGATCTCTCCTCCAAAAAACGTCGTTCGAGATGATAGAGCGGAGAGTGTTAAAAAGTTTTTAGATTATTTATTCGCTTCAATATTTTTTTCAATAACCTACTATCGTTCAATAATTTTTACCCAATATCTTTTACAGAGGACCGATATTTAATTATAAAAATCAATAATGGAGAATAAAAATGCAAAATAATAAATATGGAAATTACAATATAGAAAAATTCCCTTCAAGCAGAATCGCCACAATAGACATAGGAGCAATTGGGCTTAAAAAACATCACGTCAAAGCCTTAATCGAATTAGACGTAACAAAAGCCCGAAAACTTCTTAAAGAAAAAAGAAAAGCAAATGAAAAAATATCATTTTATTCATGGATAATAAAATGTGTAAGCATTGCATCAGAAGAATTTAAACAAATTCACGGAGTAAAAAAAGGTAAAAGAGAGGTAGTAACTTTTAATGATGTTGATATCTCAATAGCAATTGAAAGAGAAGTTGAAGGAAAAAAAGTTCCGTTACCTTATTTATTAAGAAAAGCAAATGAAAAAAGCCTTTTTGAAATCAACGAAGAACTTAAAAATGCAAAAAATCAGGAAATACATAATGAAAGCAATTATGTATTAGGCAAAGAAGAAAAAAAGAATAAAAGATTAATGCAATTATATTATTTAATGCCAGGATTTATGAGAAGATACATCTGGAAAAAAATTATTAACAACCCCTTTTTAACAAAAAATAATATGGGAACAGTTATGATAACCGCAGTAGGAATGATTGGAAGATTCAACGGTTGGGTTGTTCCAGTAAGCATTCATCCATTATGTTTTGCATTAGGCTCAGTAGTTAAAAAACCAGGAGTAGTTAAAAATAATATAGAAATAAGAGATTATATGTATATGTCGATTTTAGTTGATCATGATATTATTGATGGAGCTCCTGCAATAAGAGCATTATCTAAATTATCTAAACTCATAGAAAACGCTCATGGATTAGAATGACAATTTTAAAATTAAAAGGAGTTTTATAAACCCATGAAAGAATTTGGAGAAAAAACAGAAGGCATACAATACAAAGAAAGAAAAGCTGTATACGCTTTAATAGTTAATGAAAATGATGAAATCGCTGTTATAAAAACAGAAAGAGGTTATTTTTTACCCGGAGGCGGTTTGGAAAAAAATGAAACAATTAAAAAATGTCTTCACAGAGAATTACTTGAAGAAACAGGATATTCTATAGAAATTAAAAAATTTATAGGCACTGCAGCAATTTATGAATTTTCACCTAAACTAAAAGAATATTTAAAAGGCATAGGATATTTTTATAAAGTTAATTTAATAAAAAAAATATCAGAACCAATAGAAAACGACCATTATTTAGTATGGTTAAAAAAAGAAGAAGCAATAAATTCAATGCTTCTTGAACATCAAAACTGGGCAATAAAAGAATTAGATAATAAATAAAATCGTATATTTTTATTCCTTAAATTTTTTGGTCGATGTGTAGTAGAGAAAAAAACACCGTAGTTCGACAAATGCACAAACCCTAATCAATAAAGCATTGTTAGAAATTTTTAACCTCTTATAAATAATTTGCAATAATCTTATTTTTCTGATATAATAGTAAGTGCAATGCATTTCCATACTACCTATAAGGAATTGAAACATTGTATTTGGATAGAAGAAGCAACAGAAATAAGCGATTTCCATACTACCTATAAGGAATTGAAACTATCTGTTGGCAAATAACAAACTGATTTTTCGCCTGTATTTCCATACTACCTATAAGGAATTGAAACACGAAGCGTGTGCTGTTGGGTCCCAAATCGCATTTCATTTCCATACTACCTATAAGGAATTGAAACTTTTTGACCTTGTTGAAGATTTTGGAATTGATAAATATTTCCATACTACCTATAAGGAATTGAAACCAGGAGATACAGGGTCATATTTAGGACGTATAGTTGATTTCCATACTACCTATAAGGAATTGAAACATGAGGTTTTGTGTGTTAAGCAAAGAAGAAAAGCTAATTTCCATACTACCTATAAGGAATTGAAACTTTTTATAACAGGTGTCAAACCCGCTCCCAAACTTTATTTCCATACTACCTATAAGGAATTGAAACTCAAGAATAAAGGTCGCTCGTGATGGTTCTAAGCGACATTTCCATACTACCTATAAGGAATTGAAACACTTTTCAAACAAACCGTTTTTAACCATTATTTCGCCATTTCCATACTACCTATAAGGAATTGAAACAAGCTGTGCCTAAAGAATTTATTATATCATTATCGTATTTCCATACTACCTATAAGGAATTGAAACAAATCAAAATACACCATTAAAGGGATTCAAGAGATTCATTTCCATACTACCTATAAGGAATTGAAACTCGATAACCGCTAACAATAAAATACAGACTTCGCAAAATTTCCATACTACCTATAAGGAATTGAAACGTTTGCCCGCCTTTTTCTGGCGGGGCTTTTTTTTAATTTCCATACTACCT
>CAYZNB010000222.1:0-2773 GCA_964478535.1 uncultured Thermotogaceae bacterium | reverse complement strand
CCATTTGATATAATGCCATAAACATCATTGAAGCTATTGCAGGAAGTGCATTTTTAATTATTAAACCATTAAGTGGTTTTTTCAAAAACATTTCTCTAACAGGATCATTTTTTTGTTTCCTTTCAACTCCATGTATTATTGTTTCGTTAATTTCAAAATTCATCTTTTTCCTCCATATCATGTTTTATAAATAGTTTTATTGTTTTTAAAGAATATTTTAAAACGCTATCAACGAAAACATCTCTGTTTTCATAAAAAATGCTTTTAAAAAGATATACCATTATTTCACCATGTATATATCCAAAAATGATATTTGCAATTTCTTCTAATGATTCTTTTGAACTAATTTCAGGAAAAGTAGATAAAAAAAGATTTTTAAATTGTTTATCTGCATACACTATTTTTTCAAGTGTTTTTTCAGGAATTTCTCCTTCTAATTTGTCAACCCAAATCAATTTATACCAACCTTTATTATCTAAAGCAAAATCTATATAGTTCTTTAAAATAGTAAGGAATTTCAAATATTTATTTTCAACATTATTAAAATTTTTTTTTGAATAATCAACTTTTTTCAAAAATATTTCTTCTGAACAATCCCATAAAATATTTTCCATACTTTTATAATAATTATAAATATTAGGATGAGAACAACCAAGTTCTTTAGCAATTTCTCTTATAGTAATACTTCTACTATCTTCTTTTTTCTTTATTAAATTGAGTGTAACTTCAACAATTTGTTCTTTTGAAATATTTTTCGACACATTTATTCTCTCCTTAAAATTTAATTACCTAAGGTAATTGTATCTTATTTTTTTATTTTTGTCAACTGCTTTGATAAATATTATTAAATTTTATTTCCTCATTAAGAAAAAGATAGATTTTTTGATTTATTGATCTTTATTTTTAATTATTTCTTTAAAATTGCATATTTTCTGACATTGATTAATTCCGTTTTTAGTATTATAATCAAAAATGGAATTAATGGAGGTGAAATATGTCAAAAAATAATATTTACAACATTTTATTAAATCCAATTAGGGTTAGAATTATCAAAGTGGTTGCAAAAAAACAAAATGTAACTGCTTCAGAAATTCTTGAAAATATGAAAGATGTTTCAAGAACAACTCTTTACAGGCATTTAAATATTTTAATAGAAGCTGATATTTTAACTGTAGTTGAAGAAAAAAAGGTTCGCGGTAGTTTAGAAAGAGTAATGGCATTAAATATATCTAAAATTTCTGAAAACAGTCAAAAAGCTGATATTCCTCATGAAACTTTTCAATTTTTAATGACTATTTATGCAAAATTTGAAAATTATTTTAAAAAGGATAAAAGGGATTCGGAAAAAAACATGATTTTTTTAAACAATACAGTTATGATGATGGATGACAAAGAATTTGAAAATTTCATTTCAGATTTACAAAAGTTGTTCGTAAAATATGATTTCGATTCAACTGAAGGCAGAAAACCTCGAGATATTTCAATAATATCATCCCCAGTAGAGAAGGAGAATTAAAATGTCTAAAAAAATTAATAAAAGGAGAAAAAAGGTTATGACTATTTTTGCAATAATTTTATTTATAATTTTTTCTTTGAATGTTTTCGGTTTTATAATTAACAAAATCTTTTTTTCAAATGAATTAGACAATGTATTGCCGTATGGAAAACTTATAGAAGTTAACGGGAAAAATATGCACGTATATTCTATGGGCGAGGGAGAAAAAACGATTGTGTTACTTCCAGGGTTAGGTGTTGCGTTACCTAGTGCAGATTTTGGCCCTTTAATGAGAAAATTATCAAAAAACTTTAAAGTTGTTTGCATTGAGTATTTCGGTGTTGGGTTTAGTGATAAAACGGAAACTTCAAGAACTAATGAAAATTATACTCAAGAAATTAGAACTGTTTTAAATGCCGCTGGTTTTTCACCGCCTTATATATTGATGCCGCATTCCGCTTCAGGAATATATAGCGAATATTATGCAACAAAGTATCCAAATGAAATTTCCGCAATAATCATGTTAGATACAACTTCTTCGGCAAAAAAAGATGTTAAAGTTCCTAAATTTGTTTATAATATTGCTAAAATCCAACAAGCAACTGGCCTTAGCAGAATCATAAACTCTATTGTAGTTCCTCGATTACTAAAAGAAAGTAATGGCTATACTAAAAAAGAAATTAGCGATTACAAAAAGTTTATGAATCAAGCTTT
The DNA here is from genome assembly GCA_964478535.1 of uncultured Thermotogaceae bacterium. Classification (GTDB taxonomy): domain Bacteria; phylum Thermotogota; class Thermotogae; order Petrotogales; family Petrotogaceae; genus CAYZNB01. The sequence goes on along the minus strand of CAYZNB010000222.1, from coordinate 564 downwards.
AAATGATACAATCATAAACCAGAACATCTTTTTTTATGATAATGTAAATGAGGTAATGACTCAAGATTTTCCTAATGAAATACCTGTGTTAAAAATCGTGCCTACTGGTACTATAAAACAAGTTGGAGAAGATTATCAGAAAAATCATATAAAAAAATTAGGTGAAAATGCTCAATATACTATTTTTAATGGTTCTCACTTTATATATCATACGAATATCAAAGAAATTTATGATACTACAGTTGATTTTCTTTTGAAATATTAGTTGCTTCATGTATAATAATTATAAGTATTATTTTTTGTGGGTTTATTACTTTGGAAAGTTGATTAGTTGAAAAGAAAAACATTTTAATATTAACCGTTTTTTGATTTAATGTAGTGTAACAGCCACGCCGAACTTTGCACGGCGTTACAGCACAAGCGAAAACATTCATCTTTTGCGTTAAACAATGGTTAAACGATTGCTCAACTATCGTTCCAAAAATGGAGTGGTAATCATTGGATAAAATAAACGCGAACAAGATCAAATTTTCTAAAAAACAAATTTCGCTCGGTCAAAAAATT
>CAYZNB010000221.1:0-2895 GCA_964478535.1 uncultured Thermotogaceae bacterium | reverse complement strand
TCTTCAAAATCTTTATAAAATTGAAGTTCTTTATAATCATTAATTCTGCTTAAAGGTATTTCATACGCCATTCCTATTCCTAAATAGTTTATAGATTCTTCAGACGTTTTATCTTCAGATTTTCTCACAAAACTGTTTATAATAAAATTTTCTTTAAAATTTGAAGGGAAAAATTCTCCGATATCCAAATTTTTTACTCCTGAAAATTCATATTCAATTTCATAATTTTCCTTTTTTTCAATATAATCTTTGTTTTCTATAATTCCATTTATATATTCAACTAATCCATCTGTTTTTAAGGCTGTTAAAGTGGCAAAAGACACTTTATTATATTCCTCTTCATAATCATCAACTAAAATTTCAAGCATTTTTTCGATTCCTTTATCATAATATTTTATAAAATTATAATTTATTCCTTCTCCCGGCATCGGTTCAACCGAACCTACAAAGTAATTTATATATGATGCAAATTGATAGATTATTTCAATGTATGACATATTACATGTACTAAAACTTAAAATATCTATTTTTTTATTGTAATTATCATTAAAACTTTCTAAAACATCTGTAATTTGTCTTATTGAAAGCGATTTTCCTGAAGAATCATCATCTATTACACTACTCGGATAATATTCATCATTTATTGGTTTTTCTCTAACCCAAGCTAAAGCATGACTCCAGAGTTCAAGATATAAATCTACTTCATGATTTCTAATTAGAGATGGCTCAAAAAATTTATTAATGTATTCTTCAAAAACATCTTTTTCTCCAGAATCAATTTCATTTGAAAAGCCATATTCAAAAGGAAAATTTATACTTTTATAAAAAATACCATCGAAATTGTATAAGTTATAAATTTTATCTTGATCATTTTCATAATCAACAACTAATGTAATTAAAATATTTTTACCTCTGTAATCTTTTAAAATCGATTCTATTTGTTTTATATCTTTAATCGCAAGGTTATTTAAATTATTATCTGCTCCTATATAAATCAATTTATGTAAATCAGGTGATTTTATAATTATATTTTCTGTTTTTACTGTACCTTTTTTAGTTTCATATTTTATTTCGAGATACTCGTGTTCAAATAGATCAAAATCATGAGATATATAAAACAAATTACTCTTTACAGAAGAATTAATATTAACACTTTTAAAACCATTAGCTCTGACATATTTTATCTCTTTAATATCTTCAGAAAATTCAATATACCTGCTGAAATGTCCATCAGGTATTGACTTGGTTATCAAATAATCTTTTTCAAAAAAAACACAAGAGTTTAAGATAAATATAGTTGAAATCAATAAAATAATAAATATTATTTTTTTCATTTCTGCCTCCTCCTAAAATATCAACCCTACAAAAAAATACATAGAATCTAAAAAATTACAATCATTATCGAAATTGATATAAACGAAATCAAAAACAAAGTATCTCTTAATTTCCAGTTAAATTTTTTGAATCTTGTTCTTCCTTCCCAACCCGAATATCCTCTTGCTTCCATAGCTATACTAAGTTCATCGGCTCTTCTTAATGCAGAAACAAGTAATGGTATAATTATAGAAACAGCACCTTTTAATTTTCCAGATAATTTTCTATCATCAAAATTTGCTCCTCTACTCATCTGTGCTTTTATTATTCTATCTGCTTCAAAAGCCATAACAGGAATAAATCTTATCGCTATAGTCATAACCATTGATAATTCATGTGCAAAAGATTTAGGCACAAAAAACCAACGTAAAATATCTTCCATAGCATTTGCTAATGATGTAGGAGAGGTTGTTAAAGTTAAAACGCTGGATAGCATTATCGCAAAAACTATTCTAAACGTTATTATAAAAGCATTAAATAATCCTCTATCCGTTAATTTAATAAAAGCGAATGTTAAAATTTCAGTTCCTTCAGTATTGAAAAGTTGAACTATAAAAGCAAATATTATTATAAACCAAAGAGATTTTAAAGATTTAAAATAAAATTTAAGACTTAATTTAGAAAAAATCATTAAGGATATTGTGTATACAGTCATTATAATTACATCTATAAAACTATTTATTGAAAACGCAAAACCCGCTAATACAAAGAGACCAAGAAGTTTTACTCTTGGATCTAAGCTGTGCATCAAAGAATCTTTTTCAACGTATCTTCCAATAGCCACATTATCTATAAACATTAAAAAACCAACCTTTCTTTTAAAATACTTATTTATATATTATAATATATAAATAAGTATTTTAGAAAATCGTTTTGTAAATTCTTTTTTCAGGAGGTGTAAAATGGTTAAAAAATTCATTTTTTTAACGATAATAATTTTGATTATTTTATTGTTATATATTTCCAAACAATATTCAAGCACTTCTGAAAAAAATGATTATATAAATAAAATAATTTTTTTTAATAATTACTTAAATGAAAATTTTGATTTGGAAGAAAGAGTGATAAATGATTTCAACGACGGCTTTTATATTTTGATTAATAAATTCCCTGAATTTACAAAATTAGTATCTCCTATAGAAATGATTGCTATAGGTTTTTTAGAAACTACTTTCAGAAATATTAAAGGTGACGGAGGAAAAAGTTTAGGCTTTTTTCAAGTGCAAGAGCCTACTTACTGGTTTGTAAAGCATCATTATAGAGAAGTTTTTGAAACCATAAATTTTACAAACCCTTGGCTATGGAAAGATGTTGAAAAAAGAGCTGATGTACAACTTATAACTTCTATTTTATATCTTCATTACTTAAAAATTCATCACGAAGGAAAAGCTTACTTTCATTATAATGGCGGTTCAACGGTTTATCAAAATAATGTTGAAAAAATTTTAGAAAATTTATATAATGAGTATATAGAAAAGTCCGGCCTGTAACAGCCGGACTCTTTTTATGCATAATTGTTAA
>CAYZNB010000220.1:0-2951 GCA_964478535.1 uncultured Thermotogaceae bacterium | reverse complement strand
GGTAAACTTTCTTTTAGTTAACATTCATTACCCACTAAAAATTCAAGAGAGCCATATTTTTTATAACATATAGATTTTATGGTATAATAAATTATAAAAATTCAAGTGAGGAGAAATAAAAAATGACAAATGGAAACGGTTATAATTTAGAAGCAAATATGTTTAAAATGGCAGATAAACTAAGAAAAAATATTGATGCCGCAGAATATAAAAATGTTGTGTTGGGATTGATTTTTTTAAAATATATTTCTGATTCATTTAATGAATTGTATGTAAAGTTAAAAAATGATGAGTTTTCAGACCCAGAAGATAGAGATGAATATATTGCAGAAAATATATTTTTTGTACCAAAAGAGGCAAGATGGGAAGTCTTGCAGGCAAAAGCTAAACTTCCTGAAATTGGAGTTGCTGTTGACAACGCTATGGAAATATTGGAAAAAGAAAATAAAGAACTAAAAAATGTACTTCCTAAAGTTTTTGCCAAACCAAATTTAGACAAAACTTCGTTAGGTCAATTAATAGATCTGATTTCAGATATAGAATTAAAAACAGAAGGAAAAAACAACAAAGATTTATTAGGGAAAATATATGAGTATTTTCTTGGGGAATTTGCAAATGCAGAAGGAAAAAAAGGCGGACAATTCTATACGCCAAAATCAATTGTTCAATTAATGGTTGAAATGATAGAGCCATACAAAGGGAGAGTTTATGACCCTGCTTGTGGTAGTGGTGGAATGTTTGTAATGAGCGAAAAATTTGTTGAAGAACATCAAGGTAATATTCAAGATATTACTATTTATGGGCAGGAATCAAATCAAACTACTTGGAAACTATCAAAAATGAATTTAGCAATAAGAAATATTAACTCTCAATTTGTAAGCTGGAATACAGAGGGAAGCTTTTTAAAAGATGCACATCCTGACTTAAAAGCTGATTATATTTTAGCAAATCCACCCTTTAATCAAAAAGATTGGGGACAAGAAATATTGACAGAAGACGGAAGATTTAAAAAATATGGATTGCCTCCTGCCGGTAACGCTAATTTTGCATGGATACAGCATATGTTATATCATTTAGCTTTTGGTGGAGTAATGGCAACAGTACTTGCAAACGGAAGTTTAAGCTCTAATACTTCAGGTGAAGGAGAAATAAGAAAAAATATTGTAAAGGATGATTTAGTAGATTGTATTGTAGCTTTACCAAAACAGCTTTTTTATAATACAGGAATCCCTGCTACAATTTGGGTTTTAAGAAGAGGTAAAAAAGTAAGACAGGGAGAAGTTTTATTTATAGATGCTTCTAATATGGGATTTATGAAAGATAGAGTGCACAGAGAATTTTCTGATGATGATATTAAAAAAATTACAACTACTTATCATAATTGGTTAAAAAATAGTGATTATGAAAATGAAGGTGGATTTTGTAAATCAGCTACACTACACGATATTGAAAAACATGCTTATGTTCTTACACCTGGTAGATATGTCGGAATTCAAGATAAAGAAGATGACGGATTACCATTTGAGGAAAAAATCAATGAATTACAAAACAAATTATCAGCTCAAATAAAAAAAGAGCAGGAATTAAATGATAAAATAAGAGAACAACTTGCAAAAGTGGGGATAAGTTTATGAGTGAAATATTGAAAGATTTCCACCTGAATTTTGTTTTCAATTAAATAAAACTGAAAAAAATGAACTGGTCGCAAATTGCGACCACCTAAATAATATAGGATCTTCTTTAAAAGATTTGGTTAAAAATTGTTTTCTTTTTCAAAATTTGAGAGTGGGGCATTGGAATTTTTAAGGGGGTTGGGTAATAATGGGTGAAATGATAAAAAACACTGAATATAAAGAATTTTTCACTGCTATTAAGAATCAAATCCAGACTGCACAAATAAAAGCTTCAATATCTGTAAATAAGGAATTGTTAAAACTATATTGGAATATTGCAGAAATGATAATTGAAAAACAGGAAAAATCAAATTGGGGAGATGGAATTTTAGAAAATATAAGTAAGGATTTAAAAAAAGAATTTCCTAATTTAAAAGGCTTTTCAGTTAGAAATCTTCAATATATGAGAAAATGGTATAAATACTGGATTGGAATTACGCCACAAGTTGTGGCACAAATTACTTCACAAGCTGTGGACTTTTTAGAAGGTGAAAAAATATATAATATTCCTTGGGGGCATAATAGAGAAATAATTACAAAATGCAAATCAGTTGAAGAGGCTATTTTTTATGTAAACAAAACAATAGAAAATAACTGGTCAAGAAATGTATTGATTAATCAAATAAAATTTGGATTATTCGAGAGACAAGGCGGAGCTATAACAAATTTTAAAGAAAAATTACCTGATTATCATTCAGATTTGGCGATAGAAACTTTAAAAGACCCTTACTGCTTTGATTTTTTAACTCTTACAGAAAATTATCATGAAAAAGAGCTTGAAAATAAATTAATTGAAAATATTACAGATTTTCTTTTGGAACTTGGGCATGGTTTTTCTTATATAGGCAGACAATATAAGCTGGAAGTTTCAAATAAAGATTTTTATATAGATTTGCTTTTTTATCATGTAAAACTTCATTCTTATGTAGTGGTAGAAATAAAAACAGGAGAGTTTAAACCTGAATATGCAGGAAAGCTTAATTTTTATGTTTCCGTGGTAGATGATATTTTAGCTGAAAAAGAAATAGATAAACCAACAATTGGACTTTTGATATGTAAAAATAAAGATGATATGATAGTTGAATATTCGTTAAGGGATATAGAAAAACCAATAGGGGTAAGTGAATATAAATTAACTCAATTTTTGCCTGATGAATATAAAAATACGTTGCCAAGTATAGAGGAGATAGAGGCGGAACTTGGAGGTATGGATAATGGGTAATTTACCGAGCGGATGGAAAGAGACGACTTTAGGGGAAGTGGCTGAAATAAAAGGAG
>CAYZNB010000219.1:0-3023 GCA_964478535.1 uncultured Thermotogaceae bacterium | reverse complement strand
CAGATATAGGAAGTTCTCCATTTTCCATAGCTTCTTCTGCTAATTTTATTGTTAATTTCATTTTTTCAATTATATTCATATTGTCTCCTTTTTTATGTTTTTTTGATCAAATAAAATCTGATTACTTATCAACCTTTTTGTAATTATATCATTAATTTTAATTATTTCACAATAAATTTAGCAATATTTAATTAGCAATTTTTTCCAAAAGATTTTAATCAAATTAAATCGAAACATAAACCACAATTTTTATTAACTTTTTTGTAAAAAAATATAAATTTTTGTGTTATAATTAAAGAGGATATTACACATTTTTGACAATACCATAAAACTCAAGGAGGGCTCTTTATGAAAAAACTGTTTGTTTTTTGCATTATTTTGATTTCTCTTTCTCTTTTTGGTCTCGAAATACTTCCTGACCCTGGTAATTTAACAGGATATAGAGGAAAAATAGGTGAAGTGTATTATTTTGAAGTTACGGGTTCAGAAAGAGGCAGTATTTGGGGAACAGATATTTATACAGATGATACAACTCTTGCAGTTGCTGTGGTTCATGCAGGTTTGCTTAAAGTTGGTGAAACAGGAGTTATAGTAGTTGAAATTTTAGAAGGCATGTCTAGTTATGAGGGAAGTAATAGAAATGATATTGCTTCAAATTCATATGGAGGATGGCATGGAAGTTATCAAATTAAATTGTATAGAGAGGAAAAAGCTGTTTTACCAGAAACTATTTCAGAAATTCTTCAAAAACTTAAAGATATTTATATTATTCAAAATGATTCTGAAAGATTAAAAGCGTACGATGATTTCACGAAATTATTTTTAGACGTTAAAACAGATACTCTAAAAATTGGAGATCAACTCACTCACAATATTGGAAATATTGCTTTTAAAATGCGTTTAGCTCCCGCTTCTACATTTCCAACTGGTTTAAAAGATGATAAAGAACACACTGTTGAGAAACGTTTTTGGATAGCAGAAACACTTGTAACTTACGAATTGTGGTATGAAGTAAAAATATGGGCAGAAAAAAACGGATATGTTTTCACTTCTTCTGAAAGAGAAGGATCACATGGCGTGGATAAAGCACCGCCAACTTTTAATAAGAATAACCCTGTGACAAAAGTAAACTGGACTGATTCTTATCTATGGACAAACGCTTTAAGTGAAATGATGGGATTAGAACCTGTTTATAGACATAAAGGTGAGATTTTAAAAACTAGGATTTCTGGTGTTGGAATGCCTGATCAAACAGATGCAAATGGTTTCAGACTTCCTACAGAAAAAGAATGGGAATTAGCCGCAAGGTTTATAGGAGAAGTAAAACCATCTCAATCACCTTTAGCAGAAGCATCCATCTTTAAAAGCGGGTATTATTGGACTCCAGGTTCTTATGCAAGCGGAGCGTATGCTGATACTTCAAATTCAGCGGAGTTAAAAGAAGTAGCTTGGTATTCAAGCAACTCATCTTTAGATGGCACAAGAACTACACAAAATGTAGGACTTTTAAGAGCTAATCAATTAGGTTTATATGATATGAGCGGAAATGTTGCAGAATGGCTTTTCTATAAAAGAGTAGGTAGCCCAAGTGATATGCGTGGATTAATGGGAGGAAGTTATAATCAAAATCCTGATTTCATGAGAATAAGCTTGATGTCTTTTGAATATACTGGTGTCACTTATAATAGATATGGTTTTCGTATAGTAAGAAATGCTGAGTAATTAATAATAACTTTATAAAAAGGATTACTTTTTAAGTAATCCTTTTTTTATATAATTATTTCTCCTTCCATTACTATTATTGCTTTTCCTTTTAAAAAAACTCGTTTTTCATCCATAGAACATTTTAAAACCCCTGTTCTTTTTGAAGCTTGTAAAGCAATTAATTCAGATTTATTTAATTTTTCTTTCCAAAACGGAGTTAATAAACAGTGTGCCGACCCGGTTACTGGATCTTCGTTTATTCCAATGGCTGGTGCAAAAAACCTTGAAATAAAATCGTATTCAGGTTTCTCAGATTTTGAAGTGACTATAATTTCTTTTTTTCTTGCATTTTTCAAAATCGATAAATCAGGATTCATTTCTAAAACATCTTTTTCATTTTCATATTCAAGCAAATAATATAATTCATCTTCGTAAACATTTAAAGGTTTTTTTTCAAATGCAGAAATTAAATTTTTATCTCCTTCAGATTTTTTTAAAAAACCTCTCGGAAGATCTAATTCTATCCATCCTTCATAATATTTTGCTTTTAATATTCCACTTAAAGTATTGAAACATATAGTTTCACTTTTTTCAACGATTCCTTTTTCCCATAGAACAAATGCCGAAGCTAAAGTTGCATGTCCGCATAATTCCACTTCCACTTCAGGCGTAAACCATCTTAAATTATATTCATTTGAGCTTACTTTTTTTAAAAAAGCTGTTTCAGATAAATTCATTTCCATAGCGACATTTTGCAAAAAAATATCTTCATAATTACTATTTTCTAAAATACATACAGCGGCAGGATTCCCTTTAAATATTTCATTTGCAAAAGAATCAACTTGATAAATTTTCATTTTTTACCTCCAATTTTATTTTATTTTTCCATCTATACATTAAAAATATTGTCACAATTCCCGTCATAAACTCTGCGAAAAAAGGAGTTAACCATATTCCTGTATCTCCAAAAATATATGGAAAAATTGAAAGACCTATAATTATAAATAAAAGACTCCTTGAAAATGAAATCAAAAGAGAGTATTTAGCATTTTCAAGTGACGTAAAAAACATTGATCCTATTATTCCAAGTGGCATAATTATTAAAGAAAAACTTATATATTTAGCAGCAGTAACTGTGATTTCCTTTGTTGTAGTAACATCACTTATAAAAAGTTTTATTAAAAAACCAGAAAACAATTGAAGAATCACAAAAAATATTACTCCCAAAATAATTGAAACAAATAATAATTTATACAATGTTTTTTCAACTCTTTTATTTAATTTTGCACCATGATTATAGCTTATAATAGGTTGACATC
>CAYZNB010000218.1:0-3175 GCA_964478535.1 uncultured Thermotogaceae bacterium | reverse complement strand
TTTATTTTATTCTGTGTTCAATTATATCAAAAAAAATAAAAAAATAAGAGCGTGAATACACGCTCTTATTATTATTTTACTATGAATTAATTGTTACTTGATATTTTTCTTTCAACAAATCAATCTTTTCTTTGTAATAATTTGTTTGTTTTGCAGCAAGAAGCTGAGCTGTAAGATTACTTTTTACATCTTCAAAAGAGCTGATTTTTGCGTCAGTTCTATTTACAACTTTTATTAAATGGAATCCAAATTGTGTTTCAACTGGTTCACTAATTTCATTTAATTCCATTTCAAAAGCTTTATTTTCAAACTCAGGCACCATAACCCCTTGTTGGAATTCTCCTAAATCTCCACCTTTTTCTTTTGAAGGACATTTTGAATATTTTTCAGCCGCTTCTTCAAAAGACAATCCATTATCGATTTCTTGTTTTATTTCATTTGCTTTTTCTTCACCATCTACAAGGATATGAGAAGCCCTTATTTTTTCAGGAGCTTTAAAATGAAGTTTGTTTTTTTCAAAATATTCTTTTACTTCTTCTTCTGATATTTCTAAAGAATCTAATTCTTTTCTTATTGCATAAGATTTTAAAACATTTTCTTTAATTTTTTCAATTTCAACTTTGAACTCTTCATCTTCATCTAATTTTTTTTCTAAAGCATCAAAGTAAAATAATTCTTGCCCTATTAATTCTTGAAGAAGAATTTCTTTACCTTCTTTAGTGTTAAACTGATTTGCTTGTTGAGGATTTAATCTCTGCATCAATTCATTTAAATCTGATTCATAAATTGCTTTTTCATTTACAGTAGCTAAAATTTTGTTTTCGCTCATATTATACTCTCCTTATATTTTAAAAGTCTTATGCCTATAATAACAAATATAGAACAACATATCAATAATTTAAAGTTTCAATTTTATTAATAAAAAAGTATTTATGTTGTCTGTTTTCTAATTAACTATTTTTTCTAAAATTATATTCACATAAAAAGTAGTACCTTTTCCCACTTCACTTTTAAAAGTTATTTCACCATCAAGTTTATTAATTATTTCTTTTATAATCGATAATCCTAATCCTGTTCCTCCGTATTTCCTTGTAATATATTTTTCAGATTGTTCAAATGGTTTGAATATATTTTCTTGAAAATTTTTCTTTATTCCAATTCCGGTATCTTCAATTTCAAAAAATATTTTTATTTTATCTTTTTCTATTTCTTTATAATAAGATTTAAAGTTTATATATCCTTTTTCAGTAAATTTTATAGAATTATCAATAAGATTCGTTATTATCTGAGCGATTCTTGTTTTATCCCCTTTTACTTTTACACTTCTTCCAATTAAAATTTTCGAATCAAAAATAAGACCTTTATTTTTTGCTTTGGCTCTTAATACAAAAAGAGATTTTTCAAGAAAATCTAAAATTTTTATTTCTTCATTATCAAATTCAAATTTATTATTTTCTATTTTAGAAATATCTAAAATATCATTTATAATAGGCATCAATCTTTCTGCGGAATTCTCAATAATATCAATATACTCCTTTATTTCCTCTAAAGAATTCGTTTTTGAAGCTAGTTGAACTCCCCCTAAAATCCCGTTCATTGGCGTTCTTAACTCATGAGAAACTTTTGCTAAAAATGTTGACTTTATCTCGTTAGCATTTTTCAATTCATTATTAAGCTTTTCTAAATCTTTATATTGACTTTCTAATTCCTCATTAATTGACTCAAGCTCTTCATTGTTCGCATTTAATTCTTCGTTAGAAGATTCAAGTTGTTTGTTAATTTCATTTTTTTCTTTTTCTAAATTCTTAATTCTTTTATTATTTATAACCAAATAAAGAATTACTAATGATTGAAAAATTAAAAATATTACAACTGTTATAAAAAATATTCTGTTTCTATTTTGAAGTTGATTTTGAGCTTTAACCTGATCTGAAATATCATGAATAATTCCAAAAACAATATTATTTTCCACATCATATTCAGCGATTGAATGAATATGGATAATTTTATTATCCGTAGATCTTTTGATTTCAAATTTAACATCATAAGGTTTGCTATTATTTACTAATTGATATAATGCATCATCAAGCATTTCTCTATATTGAGGCAAAGGATAAGCTTGAACTTCTGAAATAGTCAATTCACTTTCTGATAAACCATATAAAATTTTTGCTCCATATGAAGTCGATATAGAATTATCATTTAAGTTAAACACCCAATGTCCAAATCCTGCAAATTTTTCGGCTTTATTATGTCTTAAAATCAAATAGTCCCTTTCTCTTTCTAAATATTTTTTATCGGTAACATCTACAATTATAGAGAATAAAATACTTTCTTCTTCAATAGTAATCGGATAAGAGTAAACTTCAACATCTCTAATAGAGCCATCAAAAAGCATATGTTGAAATTCAAAATAATTTTTATTTAAAGCTTCTGCATTATTCATTTCTTTATAAATTTCTTCTTCGCTTAAAATATTAATATCAGCGATATTTTTTCCTATCAAGTTATCATACCCATAATAATTAAATGCACTTTTATTAGCATAAAATATTTTCCCATTTGATGAGTTTATAAGCATAATAACATTTCCATGATTTTCAAAAAATAAATTCCCTAAAACTGTGTATGCAGTTAACTCATCTAATTCTTCACATATATTAAAAAGATCTAAAATACGAATTTCTTCATAATATTTCTGAATATCAACAGCTTCAAAAACTGTAGAAAACGAAAAGAAGAGATGATTTAAGACAAATAAATTTACAAATAAAATTAAAAATAATTTATTAAATTTATTATAAAAATTCTTCATTCTATATCCCCCCAAAAACTCTTTTTTATAATTTTAACACAAAAATTTTATTTTTAAACATAATATTATAAAAATTATTTAAAAAGTTGGAAAGAAAAATCATTAAAATGAACTTCTATTTTTATACGCACTTGTTTTTAATGTAGTGTAACAGCCACGCGTTTTCTGCACGGCGTTACAGCACAGGCAAAAACATTCATCTTTTGCGTTAATCAATGGTTCAACAATGGCTGCTAAACAATGGTTCAACTACGGTTCAACTATCGTTCCCAAAAATGAAGTAGTAAATAAATGACGAAATAAACGCAAACAAGATCAAATTTTCTAAAAAATAAATTTATGCGATTTGTCATTTCGAAC
>CAYZNB010000217.1:1395-3207 GCA_964478535.1 uncultured Thermotogaceae bacterium | reverse complement strand
TTTTTGCAAACGCAATTATTTCTTTATCTGATTTACTGACAATATTAAATAAAATCTTCAAATCTTTCACAATTCTTAAAGTTGGAGATTTATGAGGTGTTAAATTATATAAATGATCTAATATACTATCTTTTTCAGCAAATTTCATCAAAGTTCCATCTTGTAGAGGATTCGAACCATATCGTAAAGTACCTAAAATTTCAAAAAATTCATGTTCATATTTTTCTGATGCAAAAAGTTCAGAAAAAATTTTATGCACGTTAGAATCATATTTTGAAGTGTTATAAAAGGCTTTTAATGATAATTTTCTTCTTGTATGAAGCGGAACATCTCCACAATCTTCGATACTATCTATAATACTTTCATAATCTTCTGGATCTACCACTGGCACAACATCTTTATAATTTTTAGCCGCTGCTCTTAATAAAGCTACACCGCCTATATCTACATATTCAATAAGTTCTCTCTCTAAAGTTGTTTTTTGTGATATTTCTTCAAAAGGCTGAAAGTTTACTATAACCATATCTATTTTTGGAATGTTCAGTTCTCCCATTTGATCTTCATGAGTAGATTTATCTGATTTGCTTAAAATTCCTCCAAATAATTTTGGATGAAGACTTTTAACTCTACCATCTAATATTTCAGGAAATCCAGTATATTCAGAAATTCTAACAACATTAATTCCTTTTGATTCAAGATAATTCGCAGTTCCTCCGGTGGAAATAATTTCCACTCCGTTTTCACTTAAGAATTTTGCAAAATTTTCAAGATTTTCTTTATAATAAACCGTAATTAAAGCTCTTTTTATGTTCATAAAAAACCTCCATTTTTAACTTTCGTTTTTTACTACTTCCCCTCTTTTTACTCTCGTCATTGTAATTCCTGCAAAAATAAAGAAAACAATAGTAAAAATCATTAAAGAACTGTAAGAAAATACGTCTACAAAAAGTCCTGCTACCGGTGGTGCTATAATATTTGCCGCCATTGAAAAAAAATAATACAAACCTGTATATCCCCCAGATTTTTCATTTGTCGTCATATCAACAATCATAGGAAGTGAATTAACGTTTATCAATGCCCAACCTATTCCTCCTATTGGAAATAAAACAAACATGATTTTAACAAATAAATCTCTATTAGATTCGTTCATTTCCATATTTCCAAATAAATAAGTTGAAAGCACAATCAATATTAAAATAGTTATTCCAATAAAAATTGTCTTTTTTCTTCCTATTTTCGAACCTAAAAATCCTGCTGGAATAGCTGTAATCATAAAAGTTAATGAAAACACTCCTAAAATTAGTGTTCCTGTACTTGCAGCAACTCCTACGTGAAATTGTGCGTAACTTGTAAAAAAGGTTTCTAAAGCATTAAAAGCTATAAACCACATCAATATAGATAAAAGCATGAACAAAAGACTTTTTTCTTTCGAAGCAAAAACATCTTTCAAATTCACCATTAATTCTTGCATTCCTCTTTTGGCAGTATTATTTTGATTTTTGTTTTCAGAAATCATCTTTACAGTGTATTTTTTATCTTCTTTTATCAAAGCAACTACCAAAATACTTGAAATTAATAAAAGAATTGCTCCAGCAAAAAAAGGATAATTATTGTTAGCATCATAAAGGGGTTTACCCGCAAAATACGCTAATAAAGCTCCTAACCCTCCCATAAAATTGATTACTCCGTTTGCTTGACTTCTCTTTTTAGGCGGTGTAATATCAGGCATTAAAGCTATTACAGGCGATCTGAAAAGTGCCATAAAAAAATTCATCAATATTATAATAAACATCATCAAAAATAGTTTTTCTG
>CAYZNB010000217.1:0-1295 GCA_964478535.1 uncultured Thermotogaceae bacterium | reverse complement strand
GCCATAAAAAAATTCATCAATATTATAATAAACATCATCAAAAATAGTTTTTCTGTATTTCTCATAATTGGGATTAAAGCAAAAAATATCGCCGCAAGTGGAGCACCTAAAAGAATATAAGGCATACGTCTTCCTATTTTACTTCGCGTTTGATCGCTCATACTGCCTATTATAGGAAGCATAAAAATAGCAAATATGTTGTCAATCGTCATAACTATACCTGTTAGAAATGCTGAAAGTAAAAATGTTTCTTGCAAGAATATAGGTACATAAGCGTTATAAAGCGGCCATATGATACTCACCCCAAAAAAACCAAACCCTAAAACAAAAAGCTTACCCTTTTTTTGCTCCACAAAACTCACCCCCAAGAATATAATTTTAAATTACATTTCTTCTAAAGTTTTGATCCCCAAAAGTTCAAGTCCCTTTTTAATAATTCTTGCTGTTTTAGAACATAAATAAATTCTCGTATTCAATTCATCTTCTTCTGATTTTAAAACGGGTACATTATTATAAAAACTGTTAAATGTTTGGGCTAAGTTGTACAAATAATCAGAAAGTACGTTCGGTTTATAACTTTCAGCAGCTTTTAAAATTGCTGAAGGAAATTTTACTATCATTTTTGCAAGATTAATTTCAAAATCAGTTTGCAAATCTTTTATTTCTTCTTTTATTTCAACTTGTGATTTTTTTGTAAGAGAATTTATTCTTGCATATGTATATTGTAAATATGGAGATGAGTTTGAACTGAAGCTCAATATTTTATCCCATTCAAATATAATATCGCTCGTTCTGTTTTGACTCAAGTCTGCATATTTTACTGCTCCCATACCTATGATTTCGGCTTTTTCTTCAAGGTTTCCGGTTGAATTTCTTTCTTTCAATATTTCAAGTGCTTTTTCTTTTGCTTTATCAAGAAGTTCTTTAAGTTTTATAACGTTACCTTTTCTTGTAGAAAAAACTCCATCAGCAAATCTCATTAATCCAAAATATACGTGAGCTTTTTCTTCGTTAAAACCTAACATTTCTGCTATTTTAAATACCTGTTTAAAATGCATTTGTTGTCTTTGATCAGTAACATATACTAATTTATTTATATTATAATTTTCTCTTCTATATTTTATACAAGCTATATCAGAAGTTGTGTATAAAAAACTTTTGTTGCTTTTTCTTACAATACAAGTTGGAAGATTATCTTTTTCATCAAATTCTACTACAAGAGCCCCTTCACTTTCTTTTACAAGTTTTTTCTCTTCCATCAAATCTATAACTTCTTTCATCAAATCATGATAAAA
>CAYZNB010000216.1:0-3394 GCA_964478535.1 uncultured Thermotogaceae bacterium | reverse complement strand
TAAATCGCTCACAAGATCAAATTTTCTAAAAAACAAATTTCACCCTTGTCAAAAACTTGCTAAAAATAGCAAACTCGCTACGCTCAGACATGCTATTTTCTGACGCATTTTTTGATTTGCTCAATTGTTTTTTATACGAAAATTCTCAATTGTTCGCTACTTTATTTCATCCATATTTACCGTCAAGGCATTATGATAAAAAACTATCAAAAGTATCATTTCTCTTTTCAATATTTTAAGCACTTTTCCATTTAAACATTTCAACATTATTTGATTTACCTAACCAACTTTTTAAATAATTTCTCTGAACAAATAATAAAAAAAGGAGTGATAAAAGTGCACAATGGAATTTATTTTTATGAAAAACCTCAAAATGAACCTATAAAAGCTTATACTCATGGAAGTCCTGAAAAAATAGCTTTTAAAGAAACACTTGCTAAAATGAAAGAAGTAAAAATAGAAATACCTCTAATAATTGGAGGAAAAGAAATTAAAACAGGAAATATCGAAAAATGCGTATCTCCTTACGACCATTCTCAAGAACTTGCAACTTTCCATAAAGCTGGAGAAAAAGAAGTAAAAATGGCTATTGAAAGCTCTCTTGAAGCAAAAAAACTTTGGGAATCTTTTCATTGGTCTGAAAGAGTAGCTATTTTTAGAAAAGCGGCTGAATTGTTGTCTGGGAAATGGAGAAACACTTTAAATGCAGCAACAATGTTATGCCAAAGCAAAAATATTTATCAAGCTGAAATTGATTCAGCGTGTGAATTAATAGATTTTTTTAACTTCAACGCATGGTTTTTAACTCAAATATACACAGATCAACCAATTTCTCCTAAAGGTTATTGGAACAGAACAGAATACAGACCTCTTGAAGGTTTTGTATTTGCTGTAACCCCTTTCAACTTTACAGCTATTGCAGTGAATCTTGCGGCATCACCTGCAATGATTGGAAATACTGTTGTTTGGAAACCAGCATCTTCTTCAATTTATTCATCTTATTACGGAATGAAATTATTGCAAGAAGCAGGACTTCCTGATGGTGTTATTAATTTTGTTCCTGGAGATGGACCAGTTGTTGGAAACATAGTTATGGATGACCCTAACATGAGTGGAATTCACTTTACAGGTTCTACAAAAACTTTCCAAACTATGTGGAAAAAAGTAGGACAAAATATAGATAAATATAAAACTTATCCAAGAATAGTTGGAGAAACAGGTGGAAAAGATTTTGTATTTGTGCATAAATCGGCAAAAGTTGATTCGGTAGTTCATAATCTTATAAGAGGTGCATTTGAATATCAAGGACAAAAATGTTCTGCTGCTTCAAGAGCATATATTCCAGATAATCTTTGGGATGAAATAAAAGAAAAATTAATTAATACCACAAAAGAAATAAAAGTAGGAAGTCCTGAAAAATTTACTAATTTTGTAAATGCTGTAATTGATAGACCTTCTTTTAACAAAATAAAATCTTATATAGATTTTGCAAAAAATAGTGAAGAAGCTGAAGTAATTGTTGGTGGGAATTGCGACGATACTGTAGGATATTTTATAGAACCTACAATAATATTTACATCAAATCCTAATTTTAAAACTATGGAAGAAGAAATATTTGGTCCTGTTTTAACTATATATGTATATGAAAACGATAAGTTTGAAGAAACACTAAAAATATGTAATGAAACTTCTCCTTATGCTTTAACAGGGGCAATTTTCTCTCAAGATAGAGAAGCAATAAATATAGCTAATAAGATATTGTACCATGCAGCAGGTAATTTCTATATCAACGATAAACCAACAGGTGCAGTTGTAGGTCAACAACCATTTGGAGGGTCAAGAGCTTCAGGAACTAACGATAAAGCAGGAAGCGCACTTAACATGATGAGATGGATTTCTGTAAGAACAGTAAAAGAAACTTTTGAACCAATTGAAGATTATAGATACCCATTTTTGGAAGAAAGATAATAATAATAAAACAGACGATATCTTTTAAGATATCGTCTGTTTTTTATATTTTTAAACACCAAAAGAAATACCTATACTTTCAGCTACTTTTATTAATTCACCTTTAGGATCTACATTTTTTGTTTTTCCTATAACATCTTCAAGAGGTACAGAAGTTATAGTATCGCCTTTTAAAGAAACCATTTGTCCAAATTTTCTTTCGTTAATCATTTCAACTGCCGCAACACCATATCTTGTAGACAACAATCTATCAAAAGCTGAAGTCATTCCACCTCTTTGAAGATGGCCTAAAACAGTAGTTCTTATTTCATGATCTTGAATTTGCTTTTCTAATTCTAAACCAAGTTGATTTCCTATCCCGCCAAGTCTTACCGGATCCGGACTATCGTCAACAATCTGTTTTACTGAAACTTCTCCGCCTATTTTTTTAGCTCCTTCAGCAACAACTATTATAGAAAAAGGTTTTCCTGCTCTACTTCTTTGTCTTATTTTATTAACAACTTTATTTATATCGTACGGTATTTCAGGAATAAGAATAACATCAGCAGAACCTGCTATTCCTGAGTGTAAAGCTATCCAACCAGCATTTCTTCCCATTACTTCTAAAATCATAACTCTGTGATGAGATTCAGCAGTAGTATGAAGCCTGTCTAAAGCATCAGTAACGGCATTTACAGCCGATTGAAACCCAAAAGTCAAATCTGTTAAATTCAAATCGTTATCAATTGTTTTAGGGATACCAATTACATTAACACCTTTTCTTGCAAAATCTCTTGCGCTTGTTAAAGTGCCGTCACCACCTAAAACTACTAATACATCAACACCTTCTTTTTGAAGATTTTGAACGGCAACATCTGAAACATCTTTTTTTACCGTTTTACCATTCTCTTCAACGGCATAATCAAAAAGATTATCTTTGTTAGAACTATATAGAATAGTTCCACCTTTATGCAAAATTCCAGAAACAGTTCCTGTTGTCATAGGTATAAAATCATTGTTATATAATCCTCTGTATCCAAATTTATATCCTATAACTTGATATCCGTATTTTAATATAGCCGCTCTCGTTACAGCTCGAATAACAGCATTAAGCCCCGGACAGTCTCCGCCGCCGGTTAAAAGAGCTATTTTTTTGATTTCTTCTCTCATGATCACACCCTCCTATAAGAATTATTATTTTCCATTATACATCAAAAATATTAAATTAAGTTAATAATTTCCTTTCATTAAATTCATTTTGGTTATAATTTAAAAAAGTTGGAAAGTGGAAAGTTGGTCAGGTAAAAAAACGTTTAAGAGTTTAATTGGTTAAGTCTTTAAAATAATGCTTTTGACAGTTTTTAATTTTGGTTCTATGTAAAAAAGTGTGGATAAAAATTATTGATTGATAGTTGGTTTTTGAAAAAGTTATTGAAGTTTATACATA
>CAYZNB010000215.1:0-3417 GCA_964478535.1 uncultured Thermotogaceae bacterium | reverse complement strand
ATTTCACTAAACCTAGCATTATTCGACGGAATAAAACTAATAATTAGACAAGGGATATAAAATATTTAATTATTATTTGTTTTAGGAATTGCTATATTATAATTTTTTTGATTTTAAAAAAGATTATAATTATACTTGGAAGTCTTTAATCAGATGACGTTATATATGCACAAGATATATGATTATTTAAAAATTATATTGATTTTAAATACACTTATAAAAAATTGAAGTGAACTAAAATTTATCGGAATTTTAGAAAGGAAAAAAGCTGAAAAAAACAAATATTAAACGAAATTATTCTTTCTTTGGAAAAATTTAATAAAATAGTCATAAGATACAACAAATAATGGGGAAAAATTAACTAAATATTTTTAGTTACAAAATAGAGGGGGGGGAAATTATTAGAAAATTTATTTATGAAGTTGCCGAAAAATACAATGAAGGAAATAAAGTGAGTCAATATTTTAACAATTTTATATTATTTTTGATTATGTTAAATTTGATAGTTATAATATTATCTACCTTTGATAATATTATAGAAAAACATCTTATTTTACTGCATTTTTTTGAAGTTTTTTCAGTAGGGATTTTTACAGTAGAATATTTCATGCGATTAATAACATGTGATTTTAAGTATCCTGCTAAAAAGAATTATATCAGTTTATTCAAATATGTATTTTCATTTATCGCGATAATAGATTTGCTTTCTATATTACCTTTTTATTTGCCTTTCATTTTTCGTTTTGATTTAAGATTTTTAAGAGCTTTCAGATTGTTTAGAATATTTAGATTATTCAAAATTGGAAGATATTCAAATTCATTAAAAATAATTGGTAATGTTTTTAAAAGCAAGAAACAAGAATTAGTTATTACAATATCTTTTATGTTTTTATTGTTAATTATGTCATCAATATTAATGTTTTATGTTGAACACGAGGTTCAACCTGAAGAATTTCCTAATGCTATTAGAACACTATGGTGGGCTGTTGCCACATTAACAACTATCGGTTATGGGGATGTTTTTCCTATAACAGATATGGGAAGAATACTTAGTGCTATTATAGCTATTATAGGTATCGGATTTATAGCTTTACCAACAGGAATATTGAGTTCAGGATTTATGGAGGAAATTAATAAAATAAATAAAAAAGAAGTTAATAAAGTTAATGTTAATTACGAGAAGCAAGATGAATTAATTAATAAGATAAATGATTTGGAAAAGAAAATAGATAAATATTTTGATTCAAAAAATTTATGAACAGATAACAAGTTTAAAAAATTAGCTTTACATACCCTCACGAGTAGAATAAACATTAGTCTCAACTTTAAAATCATTTTTTGAATTAGGAAACTAGATTAATCAAAAGAATTTAATAAATCATTCGAATACCTATTTTCGTCATAGTGTTTCATTTATTCCTCATATATAAACCAAAATAAAACTATTTTTTAGGAAAAGGATATTTAGACATGGGATGACTCCTTTGATAATTATTCGCTTTTCAGGAAATGATTATCAACCTTTTATTCAAATATCATCATAATCTAAGGAGGAAAATCCAAATTTAAAAAGATTTTTAAAATTTAAAATTCTTGGGAGGTTTTTTTCTTATGAATCCATTATTAATTTTTTTGCTAGGTTCTTTAATTTTTTTATCTTTAGTAATTTTATATTTATATTTAAAAGTCCAAAAAAAAGAAAAAGAAATAGTTGGTTTAAAAAGTGATATTGAATTTTTAAATGAAACACACTCTGAATTAAAAAAAATTATGGAAAAAGAAAAAGAAAAATTAAAAGAAGAAAAAACTAATATGAAGTATTATTATAGCTCTATTATTCCAAAAGCTCAAGAACACGCTGTTAGAATTGAAGAAGAAGCGAAAAAAGTCGCTACAAAACTTGAGATAGAAGCCAAAGAACAGGCAGATTTATTTATTATGGAGTCAAGAATAAAAGCCAAAAATATAATTCAAAAAGCCTTTTCAGTATCAAAAAGCATTACTAAAGATGCTTATGATTTAGGTTATAGTATATCTTCTGAAGTTTTTGAAAATATAAATAAAATTGAAAAATTGAAAAAAACCATTCAAGCTTATGAAAATACTATTAAAGGATATGATCACGATTTTTCGTTTAAAGAAAATATTCTTCTTGATGAACTTGCTGAGATATATAGTTTTACAGAAGCTGGACAAAATTTAAAAGAGGCTAGAGAAAAAACTAAATTGTTAATCGAATCTCAAGATGCAGCTGTTTCTGATTATGTTGAAGACAATAGAAAAAATACTGCTATTAACTTTATTGTTGATGCTTTTAATGGAAAAGTAGATACAATATTATCAAAAGTGAGAAGCGATAACTTTTCTGTTTTAAAACAAAAAATTGAAGATGCTTATTATTTAGTTAATGATTTAGGAAAAGCTTTCAGGGATACAAAAATAACAGAAAAATATTTAAATTCAAGAATAGAAGAGTTAAAATGGGGAAATATAGTTGTGGAAATTAAAAACAAAGAAAGAGAAGAACAAAGGCGACTTAAAGAAGAAATGCTTGAAGAAGAAAAAGCAAGAAAAGAAAGAGAAAAGGCAATTAAAGAGGCAGAAAAAGAAGAAAAGGCAATTTTTGAAGCTCTTGAAAATGCTAAAAAAGACATGGAAAAAGCTACCGAAGAGCAAAAATTAGCTTATGAAATGCAACTTAAAGAATTAGAAGAAAGATTAAGAGAAGCCGAAGAAAAAAGTCAAAGAACTATTTCTATGGCAGAACAAACAAAAAATGGTCATGTATATATAATTTCGAATATAGGTTCTTTCGGAGAAAATATTTATAAGATTGGTATGACTAGAAGACTTGAACCAGAAGAAAGAGTTAGAGAGTTAAGCAGCGCAAGTGTGCCTTTTCCTTTTGATATTCATGCCATGATATATGCAGATAATGCCCCAAAATTAGAAAATGAACTTCATCAATTATTTGATAAAAAGCAACTTAATAAGGTTAATCCGAGAAAAGAATTTTTCAAAGTAAGTATTAATGAAATAAAAGAAGAGTTCGAAAGAATGGGAATAAATGCTCACTGGACATTAAAAGCACAAGCAGTAGAATATAGAGAATCTCTTGAATTGGAAAAAGAATTTCAAGAAGATTTTTCAAAAAAAGCAGCTGTTTCTGCAAATTAATTATTAGATTCTAAATCAATTATAATAAGATTATTTTTTAATTTATTATTTTATAGTTTTAATATAAATTTAATTAAAAAAAGCAGAGTCAACATTCATATCAATAATCATAAAGAAGGAGTTTTGTTTCTAACTCATGAGATATTGGATATTAAGATATTTTGAAAAAATTTAATAGCAAATGTCGTAAAAATTGTATTTTAATAGTAAAATTCACCGGTTCTTGCAAAACTTATTGAA
>CAYZNB010000214.1:0-3427 GCA_964478535.1 uncultured Thermotogaceae bacterium | reverse complement strand
TTGAATTAGGTAAAAATAAACTAGAACTTCCAAAAGTTGAACTAGCAACTCCAGTAGGTTCGCCAATAAGAATTATATTATCATTTTCAACTAATCCTCCTAAAATTATTGATGTGGCAGAATAACTATCTATTCCTGTGATTATATATAATTTTGTTTTATATGAAAGTGCATTTATTTTCGATATAATATAATTTGCTACGGCAATACTTCCACCGGGATTATGCCTTATATCCAAAATAAAAGTTTCCACATTATTATTTTCAGTAACATCAATCCCTTCATTCCACAATTTTTCAAAAGAAGGTATTTCTTTATCACTATCTCTTGAAGGATTTTCAGGTGCTCTTATGCTATCATATTTAAAGTATATAATATTATTTTTTTCATCATACTCATACCAATAAGGGTGTTTTGTAGATCTTTCCAAATTAAAATGATGCGTATATGGAAGCGGTATTTTTTCAGGGTTATTCATATTTAATTTAAAATCTTTTTCCAACATTTTACTAAACTCAACATCTATAATTTTCCCATCTTTTAATAAATTAAACACAACATTTTCATCGTATATTTCTAAATAATTTAGTAGTGTATAATTGTTTATAAGATAAGTTGAAAAAAGAGCATCAAAATAATAATCATTATCATATGCAAAATACTGTGAAGTTTGTTTTTTTAAATCATTTAATTTTATTCCATTAACCCCTAAAACTTCAGAACCTAAAAACTCTTTGTATTCTTCAGTTGTCCTTATTATATAATTAACTCCTTCGAAGCTTTTAATTTCTATTGGAAAAAAATATGTTTCATCAAATTCAAGCATAATTCCCAAATGACCTTCATTCACAAAATTTGTTAATCTCATAAGATTTAATATAATCTGTTGATCAGTCATGTTTTCTACGTTATTTAAAGTATAATTATATAACTCAAAAAAATTATCTTGATCATTAATTTTATCTTCTCTATAATATGACATGAACGCTGTGTAATAAAAAAACCAAATATCTTCTTTCCACTGTTCGACAGTTAATGAGTTTGAAAAAACAGTTGAAAACATCATTCCTAATAGAATTAATAATATAAGTATTTTTTTCATTTTATCCTCCTTAAAATATGTAAAATACAGAAGTTATCGGCTTCAATCAATATCAATAATGAATGATTTTATAAATAAAGATAAATCAAACGCTCGCAATTTGTTATTTTAAAATTTTTCTCAGTTATCTTTTAAATAAATTAACCAATTTTTTTTATTTTTTTATAACTTTTAAGAGTTCTAAAAAATATTAATAAAAACAATACTGCAACAACAGAAACAAATATGAGGTTATAATTCAATCTTAGCCCTTGATTTAAATAATAAAAATAATCATAATAATAAACAAAAAAACTTGTGAAAAAGTTGTGAACTGAATGCATTATTATACATAAAAATAAATTATTGTATTTTATCATTATATAACATGTGAGTATTGAAAAAATAAAAGCTCCGAAAAGATTTGCATGAAGAATAGCAAAAAAAGTTGAAACTATTATTATAGCTCTTTTTTCAGAGAAAACCTTTCTTAACTTTGCTAATAAAACACCTCTGAATATTATTTCTTCTAAAATAGGCCCTATTATTACCGCTATAATAATTTCTATTAATATGTATAAATTATTTTTAATTAAAAGTAATTCGCTTTGTTCTTCTATTAAATTTAATAGAATATTTCTAAAAAATTCTGGGTAAAAAAGTTTGAGTTCATGATGAAAAAAATTATAATACAAAAATACTATACTTAAAATGCTAGAAACAGCTATAAGAGAAGCAATATAAAATAATTTTTTCGATTCAATTTTTTTTATGTTAGTTTTAATAAAATACCTGAATCTAATGCCATGAAAATCAATTTTACTTATTAAATAAAGTAATAAAAATGAATAAATTATTGTCGTGTTTATAAGGCTTGAATATAGACTATCTTTAAAAATTATCGTATTAACAATTCTCATTATAATTGTTAATAAAAAAAAGGTAGCTAAAATTTTTCCAAAACTGATTTTCTCATAAATTTCAATTTTTTCATTAGTTTCCATTTTCAAACACCTCTTATTATCTATGTATAGTTTATAAATACATATTTTTTTCTTAAAGTGCTCGCACTTCTTTTATTTGAGTAATGAATCTTATTTATCATAATCTTTATTTTAAATATTTTTACATTGTATAAGTTATCTGTATTAATTGTTTTTTTTAGGAATAAACCAATAAGAGTTTAAACCTGAACTTTGTGCCATTGAATTTTTAGGCATTTGTGTAATTATATTAAAAACATTCAAAAGATCTCCTGATGAAATTATTAAACTAAAAAAGCTGAATCCTAATATATAATTAGATAACGAACTTTCTGGCATAAAAACCCAAAAAATAAAAGGAATAAAGGCAAAAATTATACAAGGTAATAAAACAATAATTATAAATCTTCTTTTGCTAATAGGATATGTTGAATAAACAAACATAGCTTGTTTAGGTATACGCCAAATTTGTACTTCAGCATCTTTTGGAAAACAAATAGCATGAAGCAATTCGTGTGGAATAATCGAAAGAAAAACTAATAAAACAACTCTCAAACTAATAACTTCATTAATATTTGGAAAATTTAAAATCAATCCAGCTTGTTTTTTAATAAATATAATTAAAAAACATATTAAAATAAATATTATAATAATTAGAATAGCAAACTTTTCAGTTAATCGCATATATTCTTTAAAAGTATTCGGTTCATTAAATTTTACAGCATCTTCAGGTAAATTTGCGGTTTCTAAATCAGAAAAATCTTCTAATACACCTTCCCATGATAACTTCATAAAGACGACTCCTTTATTATAAAAATATTAATCACAATCAACAATAAGTAATAAATAAAATTGTTGATTGTGAAATTCTAAATATTAATAATTTGGTTTTAAAATAGAATTAGGTGAAAATTGCCGCTCACCATAATAAGTTACTTCAACTGATGTAGATTCGCACCATGCTTGGGAAGCTACAATTTCTGCAACTCTATTTTGCATTTCCTCTGAAGCTTGAAAAAAAGATGCAGCAGTTACCGTTATAAAATAAGTGTCTTTAACAAGCTCATAAGTAGTTTTTCCGCAGCTATATGTAACAAGAAGTTTTTTAGCAACTGCAATTAGCCAAGCTAATGTGAAGGGGCCGGCTTCTAAATTGTACTCGCCAAAGCCAATTTTTTCTGGAGCTTGAAAATTAACCTGATTAAAATTGACGGTTCCTGTAAAAACACTTGAAAAAGTTAACAAACCTACTAATAATAAAACTAAAAAACTTTTTTTCTTATGCTTTTTCCACCCTTTATCTTTTTGTTTTATCCCGAGCTCAGGAATAACTATAATAAAATATTATCATATGTTTTTAATA
>CAYZNB010000213.1:0-3502 GCA_964478535.1 uncultured Thermotogaceae bacterium | reverse complement strand
CACGCAAATGTTGTTGTCTGTGCTGTAACGCCGTGCACAAAACGCGTGGCTGTTATACTACATAAAACCTTTTATGATTTTTTTCTTTAATTTTCGACATTTTTATCTTGTTATAAAAAATTAAAGATAAAACTTGCCTTTTATTATCTTTTATAATTTCTTTTGCTGTTTAATTTATTTTTAATAAAAATCATAGACCTACTATTTCTATTAATTAATAAATTTTCTATTCCCCATAAGAATTTTATACTGCTTCCATCAAAAAATCTGTTAAATTTTGGAAATGCCACAATCCGTCTATACTTTTTTCTAAATACAAATTTTTAATTTCTTCCTCAATCATTATTATTTCTTTATATTTGACAATCTATAATTAACAAATTTTTGATATAATTTAAAATATAAAGAATTGTTATTCATTAATTCCTCATGACTTCCTTGTTCAGAAATTAAACCTTTATCTAAAACTATTATTTTATCAGATAATTCTTTTATAATATTCATTTTATGAGATATGATTATTCCTATATTATCTTTTAAATATCTTTTCAAGATTAACAAGTTTTCTTCTTCTGAAAATATATCAAGGCTGGTAAATGGCTCATCTATAATAAAAGGCCCTTTGTGAATAGGCAAAAGAAATCTAGCTAAGCAAATTTTGTTTTTTTCACCACCTGAAATTTTATCGCCTCTTTGCCCTAATTTTCTCCCTTCTAAATTTGTTAAGTTTAATTCTTTAACTAATTTTTGAAGTCTTTCTTCAGAATAATACTTTCGAGAAACTATTAAAGAAGAAATATAACTAGAATTAATAATAATATTGCCATTCTTAATTTCATTTATTATATTTTTCAAAAATTCTTCTCCATCTAAATAACTTTCATTAACGTTAAATAATTCTTTTAATAATTCGATAAATTCATTTTTAATCTCTTTAATATTAATTACAGGATTTTCAAAAATATAATTTTTTAATGCTTCTAGTATATTTTGACATGTTTTTATTTTAAATGAATAATCTTTATTAGATAACGCTACTTTACCTAATGTAATATTGAAAATTAAATCTTCATTAAATATTTCCGTATCTTGAGAATAATATCTAATACTTGAAAATAATATAGGGTTAGGTATATTAACAATATTTTCACTTCCAAACAATATTTGACCTGAATTCGGATAAATATCCCCAAATATTGCTTTTAATATTGTTGTTTTACCTTCTCCAGATAATCCTACTAAACCTATATTTTTGTCAACTGACAAGTTAAAATTTGCTAATGTCTTTTTTTCATCTTTATAAGAAAAACTAATGTTTTTTAGATGCATTAGATTATCTCTTGGAATTTTATATTTTTTTTCGATTAACAGATGGTCTTCGATTTTTTCATGTAGCGAATTAAATTTATTTAAATTTGAATAAATTTCTTGAAATACAGTTATAGGGATATAAACTACATTAAAATAGGAAATCATTGCAAAAAAAGAAGAAATTTCTAGGTTGTTATTTAATATTTCAATCATTGATAAAATAAAAAATATAGATAATGATATATTTTTTAATGCTACTAAAGAAGTCTTTCCAAAAATATTAGAGGCAAAAGCTTTTTTTAAATATTTATCTCTTTTTAAAAAATTTGAATTTATATTGTTTTCAAAATCACATATATTAGTAAAGGCTCGTATGCTTTTTCGGTGTTCAATAAATTCAAGCACCCTGGGATTAATATCATAGATAATTTCTCTAGCTTTTTTGAAATTTTTAATATATAATTTATTAGTAATTTTTACTATCAAAATCATTATTATATATGAATTTAAAACTATAAAAGGAAAAACCCAAGACCACTGAAAAGAAATTATAAGTGTAATTATTGCAGAAATACAAACAGTAAATAAAGAAAAATAATTTGAATTTAACAAATTTGCTATTTGTTCAGAACTTCCAAAGATACTAACCATATAAGCTCCAGGACCTCTTTGTTTGATTAGAGAATTTTCATTTCTTGAAACAGAACTCAATAATTCAAATTCGATCTTATTTTTTATTTTCATAAAAAGGGAATTAAGTAATAAAGCCTCAATTACTGAAACCAAAGAAAACATTATTCCAGAAGTTAAAAAAATTAATAATAAATATTTATCCAATTTTAGGCTAATTATTGAATCAATAATATTTTTTTGAAACAAAGGCACTAATATTACAAGTAAACTTGAAAAAATTGTTATAAAAGCTAAAAAAACAAATTGTTGTTTTGAAGATTTATCAGTTCTAGAGAAAATAAAATTTAAAAATAATCTACCGAGTTTAAGCAAAGTAATACCCCCTTTATATAAAATAGATACTATCTTTCTAATTTTTAAAACGCTTTATTTAAAACAATTTTAACTCTTTTTAAAAGCAGAATTTACCTCCTTAGGTTATCAATTTTTTGACTAATTAAATAATAATGATTACCTTTTTCAATTTTGATTATGAGGCTTACTTGGAGCATAGGTCTAAAAAAAGTATTTATATGATTTGTTAGATTCTGTCAGATAGTCTTCCGTTTCTGATTCTAAAAATGTCTTTAAAATTGATACTGATGGTCATTGCCCAAGAACTATGTGTAAGGCTCTTTTTTTGAAGCTTGTTAAAACTTTTTAATTTATCTGTATTTTGAAAGATAATCCAATGCTTTGCTTTTGATATAGGGTTTGAGGCTATTAAAAACAGAATTTCTCATGAATCTACTTTTTCTAAGTTTCGTAAGTCTTTTGAGTGTAATCTTATTTTTCACGTTATTGCTAATACTCTTGCTTTTGTCAAGCGATACTTGGTTCTTGAAAAAGTTATTAAAAATCATATAAAGATATATTACAAATAAAATTTTTATTTGTAAATATTTTTTATTAAAAAATAAAAATCTTTTAATTGAATAATTTTAACCAAATTAATTTTCAGGAGCTTTTGCAAGAGTCTGATATTAAATCTATTTCCATTTGAGAATTAATCAAAAAACAATGATTGTTTCATGAAATCTTTAACTATATTTTTAAATTTTCTAAATTCTTTGATTTTTTGCTATTTTTCAAGATGGTATATAAATAGATTAATAATATAACCTCACAAAGTGAGGCTATATTATTATTTATGGTGTAAATTTTGGCCAACTATCTGCAGATCCACAACCAGCATAATTACAAGATAAAACGATTATCTCATTAATAACCTGTTCTTTTAAAGAACTGGAAATTAAAGGTTTTATTATTTCATTCATAATTTCACCTCCCTCCCTCTACAGGTATTGTCAAAAATAAATACCCTTATATTTTGATAAGCCTCTCTCTAATTAATTTTATTTTTTCTAATAAATACTTATTGTTTTTAAGAGAAAATATTTTATTCCAAACTCAAGAATTACATCAAAATAATATTATCATATGGTTTTAATAAACACAAACCGCAAAAAAAAAAAAAAAACAGAGCATTATCAAGAATTATAATCGATTAAACTCATAA
>CAYZNB010000212.1:0-3516 GCA_964478535.1 uncultured Thermotogaceae bacterium | reverse complement strand
TAATATCTTAATTTAACAGATAGTAATGCTGCTTGTATTTCATCAAGTCTTGAATTAACTCCTTCTATTTCATTTTCATACTTTACTTTACTCCCATAATTCCTAAGCATTTTCATTTTTTCATATATTTCTTTTTTATCTGTTACTATAGCTCCGCCATCTCCAAATGCCCCTATATTCTTGGTGGGATAAAAACTAAAGCATCCTATATCACCCCAAATTCCTGTAGTTTTGCCTTCAAATTTAGCTCCATGACTTTGTGCACAATCTTCTATTAACAATAAGTTATGTTTATCTGATATTTCTTTTATTTTTTTCATGTTAGCTGATTGCCCGTATAAATGTACTGCTATTATCGCTTTTGTTTTATTAGTTATTTTTTCTTCTATTTTATCTGAATCTAAATTATAATATTCATCTGGTTCTACAAATACAGGAGTTGCTTTATTTTCTGTTATTCCTAATACTGTTGCTATATAAGTATTTGCAGGAACTATTACTTCATCTCCTTCTTTAATATTCAAAGCTCTAATTGAAAGAATTAAAGCATCTAAACCTGAATTAACCCCAACACAATATTTAGATCCTATAAAGCTAGAAAAATTTGATTCAAACTCTTCAACTTTTTTTCCTAATATATACCAACCAGATTCTAATGCTTCAATTGCAGCTTTATCATATTCACTTTTAAATTTTTTATAACCTCTATCTAATTGATTAAAGTTTATTTTCATTTTTCCAATAACCTTCTTTCACTAATTTTAAGAATTCATCATAGTCTCTTATATAATCTTCTTCTGTATAGTAATCAGATGCTGCAACGCAAAGAACCGAACCTTCTTTTTTCCAATACATATCTCTCCATATTCCATTTCCTACTAAAAGACCTTTTTCAGGAGAATCTAAAAGAAAAGATTTTTTTATTTCTCCGTTATCTAAAATAATTTCAATTACACCATAAGGGCACCATAAAATTTGATTTAATTCTTTATGAGCATGCATTCCTCTTTTTGTGTTTAAAGGAACATCATATGTGTAATATATTCTTTTTATTTCAAATGGAATATCTTTATTTGATTCAAAAAAAGATAAATAACCATCTTCTTTATTACCTATTTTTTTAATTTTGATTATATTATTCATGATTTTCCTTTCTATAAAAATTAATTAAATTTTATAAGTTCAACATAAACAAAATCTTTATCTTCTACAAAACCTTCTTTAGTCAGCCAATCTTTTATTTCAAAATAAAAGCTGCTACAAATGACTACTGTAATTTTATTTTTTGATTCTTCTAAGAGTTTTTTTGGTAAATAAATTTTTTTGCCATTTAATGAATTTTTTTTCTTTTTTTTGTCAGAATCTACAAAATATTTTATTTTAAAACCAGAAAAAAAGTCTTCATATTTTTCGTATAAACTACCTGTTCCCCATATAACAATATCTTGTTTTATTTTTTTTGCTTCTAAACCAAAATTTTTTAATCTATAATTTGTTTTAAATTTATTAAAATCTTCTTCAAAAATACAATTTTTTCTTTTTCCGTTGCTCATACCACCCAAACGGTATTTAACAACAGGTTTGAAGTAAAAAGCCTCATCCAAACCTTTTTCAAGAGAAGTTAGAAGCAGCATCAAATCTTCCTGTAAAATATATTCTTCATCATAAAATCCATATTTTTCAAAATATTTTTTTGAATAAAATCTTCCGGGTGCTGGATAGGTTTTTTTTGCAGAAATAGAAAGCATTTTACATTTTTCTTTAACACTACTTTTTTTTAATTTGTTGAACATCTTTGGATCTGGATACTTTTTTAATAAATTAATCATATTTTCATCATAAGCATATATAAAACCACAACAAAATAATTTGTTAGATTTTTTTAGAGTGTTAACTAAATTTTTGATTACAGAAGGTTCATATAACAAGTCATCAACTGCAATTGTTTTGATATAGTTTCCATTGCTAATTTTTAATAATTTGTTTAAATGTTTAACAGTACCTAAGTTTTTATTGTTGTAATTTAGTATTACATTTTTTATGTTTGATGATTTATTTTTATTAATATATTTTTCAATTGCTATTTTGTTGTAATGTTCATAGCCATCATTGCTGAATATTAACTCAATATTCTTATAATTTTGAGAAAAAATAGAATCTAAGCATTCTTTATAATAATCCCAATTATTATAAGAAAGTACTATAATACTAACTAAATCTTTTTTCATAAAAACCCCCGTGATTTATTCTTTTTAATTAAAATTTTTAAAGTTTTTATTTTTTAATGATTTTAATAAATCAATTATTATATCTTCATTAGAAAATTTCTTTTTCTTTTTATTGATTATAAAATTTGAAACAAATTTATCGAATATTTTGTTATTTATGTTTAAATTTAAGTTAAATTCTTTTTCTAGATCAACTAAAGGAGCTTTTAAAATTTTTGAGTACTCAATAGTTCTTAATGCCCAGTCTTTAGTGCCAGTTTCTAACATTTCATTGTAGTAAACAAATACAAGGTTTTTTTTAGAGAGTACGGCATTAATTATGGAAGTAGAATCATGAGTGATTACGATTTCGGAATTCTTAATTAGATTATCTGTTTTATATTTTATTATTTCTCTTTGTTTAAAAATACTATTATCATAATCTGCTTTTGGATGAGGTGCTATAATTATCTTTAAATTATATTTTTTTTCTAAATAATCAAAAAAATTATTTAATAAATTAAAATATTTATTGGGTTCTACGCTTTTTTCACCTCTTGAATCAATAATATCGCTTAAAAATGGTAAGTTTGAATCTACGAAAACAGCATATTTATAATTAACAATTGAATGATTTTTAATCGATTCTAAGTAACTATCATATTTTATATGATGTATGTAATGATATCTTTTAGCAGGGCGTCCCCCCAAATTTCTAATAGTTAAACAATAATCTGGTAAATAGTCTTTGAAAACTTTTTTAAAATGGCATTTTCTTTTCAAAAAATATATTAACGGTCTTATTTTCACATTTGTAATTATTTTTAGAAAGAATTTCTTTTTTAAAGGCATATTCTCAGCATTTAATTTTATTTTTTCATCTAGATAATAATTCAATGAATCTTTATATACATCAATTAATATTCCGTTGTATTTTTTTATTAAATCGAATATCTCTTTTTGTCTAAAAGGGTTATAATATTGGGTTATAAAAATTGAATTTTTTGGTATGTTTTTAATTTTTTCTTCAAGGTCATTATAACTTTTGATATAAATAGTATCTGCAATTTTATCTGGAACAATTATCTTATTATAATCCTGATATTTTTTTTCATTAAGTTTCAATAAACACCATATTTCTACATCAAAATATTTTTTTATTGCTTCTACATAAAGATCAATATAATTTTTTTTTGTAAAAAAGTTATTTGCCATAAAAAAAATAATTTTCATTTTATTTACTCCCTCCCTCTATAAAATAAGATTATTTAACTAAATCAAGCTTATTCTTAGAAATTCAAAAAACATA
>CAYZNB010000211.1:0-3578 GCA_964478535.1 uncultured Thermotogaceae bacterium | reverse complement strand
AACATTCAGCGGCATTATCATTTTATTGTCTTGATAGTAATTATAGAAGAGTTTTAAATCTTGTTTTTGATAGGTTTAATGATAATATATAAGAAATTATAGAGTTAAAGTTTTATCTGCAAGGTTGTCTAGTTCTTTATCATGAGATATATATATTACAGTATTTTCATGGTTATTTAAGATTTCTTTTAATTGTTCTTTTGTGTTTTTATCTAAGTTGTTTAAGGGTTTATCAAATATATAAACATCAGAATCTTTTAATATTCCTCTTGCTATTGAAAGCTTTTGTTTTTCTCCACCTGATAGATTAATTCCACCATTTTCGATTTTATCTTCAAGTTTTTTATCGAATTCTAACTTTAAAAGAATTTCTTTTGCTTTTTCTTTATTTGTGTTGGGATTAACGATTATTAAATTTTCTTCTATAGTACCTGCAAAAAAATATGGATCTTGTTCTATATAAGATATTTTTTTTCTTATAGAGTCTATATTATATGAAGTACAATCATTTCCGTTAATTTTTATTTTTCCTTGGTAATCAGAATATAAACCTGAAATTAATTTTACAAGTGTTGATTTTCCAACACCATTATTTCCTGCTATTTTTATTTTTTCTCCTCTTTTTATATGAAAATCAAGGTTATCTATAACTTTTTTATCATTATCATATTTAAAAGATAAATTTTCTATTGAAATAAAATTGATGTTATCATTAAAATTTTTTCCATCTATATTTTCTTTGTAAGTATAAAAAGGAATAATTCTATTTGAATATTCTTTATACATTTTTTGAGCCTTTAGTAAAAGACTTATTTGTTCAATTATTTTTTGTATAGGTACAAGATATATCACATAACTTGCAATTTGTCCTGCTTGTATTTGCCCTATTGAAACAAAATATACCCCTGTTAAAACAACTACTAATTGAGATAAGTAAATAGATAATTTATTTAAATATTCAATTTTTGATTTAAGTTTAATATCTTTTTCTTTTGTTTGAATAAAATAATTTCTAAATAAATCTTTTATTTTGGAAATAAATAGATTATTTATTTTGTTAGTTTTTAAATAAACAAATTGTGTAGCCATATCAATTTCATAAGCACTTTTCTTTGTTTCGTATTCGCTTTTTTGAACTCTATATTTAGATTCCTTTTTTCTGGTAAAATATGTTATAAATACAGGGATTAAAGAGGCTGCTATACATATAAAACCATAAACAATATTTTCAAATAGATAAAAAGATAATAATATTGACGAAAATATTATTATAAGAGGTTTTGTTGTCAAATCTAAGATAATTTCTTTGTAGTATAATAAATCGTCTTCCCATCTAAAAGCAAGCTCAGCTCCTATTTTTTTTGCTTTTAAATAATCTTTATTAAGAAAAATTGAAACAACTTCACTATGATGTTTAAGCGATTGTTTGAAATGAACTATTATTCTTACAATAGAAAGAGTAGGTTCTAAAAAAATGTTTAATATTATTAATATAATTAACAAACCTAAACTTTGCATTACTGTATTATAATCAAGAGATAAAATGTTGTTAGTAAAGTCTCCAAGAACTCTTGCGGTAAATGTTCTAAATACTATAACTGAAAATTCATATAAGAAAAACAACAAAAAACTAAACCACATTATTTTTATACAATGAGAAAAGGCAATTTTTTTAACTTTTTTATCTGTCATATCAATTCACCTAAATTCCTTTCAGAAGAATTTTTTAAATCAATATCAAAAATCTTATCACATAACTTTATAAGACTATTGTTATGTGTAATTATAATAACTGTTTTTCCAATATCTAATAATATTTTTGATAATTGTTTAACAGAATCTTTATCTAATGAATTTGTTGGTTCATCTAAAATAATTACTGATGAATCTTGAATTAATCCTCCAATTAAACTAATCTTTTTTCTTTCTCCGCCTGAAAGATTTGAAAAATTTTCTGAATTTAAAACATTGTTATTTATGGAAAACATTTGAATTAAATTGGAAGTTTTTGAATTATATTCTGAAGTTTTTTCTATCATATTTAAGATTTCTTTTGGTGAAAGGTTGAATAACGGGTCAGTTTGTGGAATATAAGTAATATTATCATATAATTGTTCTTCTGGGATATTATTTATATAATTGCCTTTAAACTTTATTGAATTAGATTTATCTTTTTCTATTCCAAGCATCAATTTAATTAAAGTTGTTTTACCTGAACCATTTTTTCCTTTAATTCCTATTAACGTATTTTTTGGAATAGATAAGTTTAATTTTTCAAAAACTACATTGTTATCATAAGAAAAGTTTAAATTTGAGATTTCAAAAATATTAGTAGTTTCTTTTAAATCAACATTAGAAAGTTTTTTGTTCGGAAGAAAAACTTTGATTCTTTCGATAGCTTTTTTAACAACAAAAAATTCAGTTATAGATGAATAAAAGTTACCTGTATTCTGATAAAAATTATTACATATAACCACAACTATAACAGCTTGTTCAAGAGAAATTTTATTTTGAAATACAAACATTCCTATTACTACATGAGTTCCATAAGTTAATATAGCATTTATGGCGTTGTTTAAAGCTGTTTTTTGACCTACCTTTATAAAATTTCGTTTATAAATATCAATATTTTTAGCATTTATTTTATTAAATTTGTCAGTATACCATTTTTTTAGATTGTTGGTTTTTATTGTTGATAGACCGTTTTGTGCTGAAATAACAAAATTCATCCATTCTTCTCCCACTTCTGCAGCTTCAGTAAAGTGTTGTTGCAAATATTTTTTTATAAAATAAGGTGGTATTAATTGTGAAAAAGATAGAGCAAATATTATTAAACCAAGAAATATATTAAATGATGATACATATACAAGATAAATTATACTTGTTATAATTCCTGTTAATGATAAAGGTATTATATCTGTTATGAAATTACTTAGTTTATCTATATCTTTAGTAAATCTTTCTTTTATTTCCCCTGGAGTAAGCTTAGCAGTTTTATGAATATTTTGCTGAAATAAAAGTTTATAAGCAGATATAAGAAAATTATTTTTTTCTATGGCTTCTTTTTTATTTTTTAAGATATTGAAATAGTTAATAGCCAATTGAAAAAAAACAATGAAAATTATAAACATTACGGCTAAAGAAAACAAATTAGAAGTTTTTTGATTTATTGCATATTGTATAAGTCTTGATGAAAATTGAGCAGCTGTGATAGTAAATAAAAAAGTTAATAAACCTCCAAATAATTTTAATACAGCTGTTTTGCATAATTTGTTATAAGGAATATTATGTTTTTTCATTTGTTTTCCCCCCCTTTGAATGGTAAAGTATAATGTAATAAGACAATAATTAATCAAAATATAATTAATATTATAGTTTTCTTAAGTTGAAAAACCAAATTTCACTGATTTCTATATTTGTTTCTAAAAAACAATTCAAAGAATTAACTAAATCTTTACAAAAACAAGGTGTGAATACTATGAAAAAAATACTTCTGATTTAATATGTTTATTAGATAAAACAAATGGTTATTATAATGCAAGTATGGAAAATGCAGATTTATTTTTGAAAAAAATTAA
>CAYZNB010000210.1:0-3593 GCA_964478535.1 uncultured Thermotogaceae bacterium | reverse complement strand
TTAGGAATTTCAATAACAGTTATTATGAGTGGCTTTTTAACACAATTTGCAGTAAATAAAATCGAAAGAATTATGAAAAGTAAATTTCTAGATAAAATACAAAAAGTAGCACCTTTTATAGGATATTCTTTATTATTAATAATTTCATTAACCTCTATGTTAAACAATTTAATAAAATAAAAGCCGGAAAACCGGCTTTTATTTTTATCAGTAAAAAAAATAATAAAATTGATTTCTGTAAAGTGTTTCTAAAAATTCTTCTTCTGTAGATTTAAAGGCTTCGGCACTTTTTTCTGAAGTATCATAAAATAAAATAAATTTTAAAGAAGGTTCAACATTTTTGTTTTTTGATTCTTCATAGAACTTTTCTAAAATATCCATAGGAGAAAACGTTGGAATGTTTAATAAGTAACTGTTTTTAAAGAATCCTTCAACAACACTATTAAACGCATGAAAGATTAATTCTGAGCATGTGAGATATTCTTCTGTTCTTATGTCAAACCCATAATCATAACCTTTTCCTAAATAAGAAAATGATTTCATTAGTATAAGAAATTTTTCTTCTTTAGATAAAACAGGCCTTAAAGCTGCAAAACCGTCTGATAAAGCCATGTTTTCGATAGGTTTTATTACAATGCCTTCATGAATGCCTTCAATGATAACCTTTTCCTCGCTTTTGAGCTGTAAATAAGCGTCATAATTTTCTCTTTTCAAATAATCGCCGAATTTTTCATCGTTTAATATTTCCAAGTCTTTAAAATATAAATCTAAATCTTCAAGGTTAGACAAATAAATTCCAGAATGTTTCCAAAAGCCCGTTATCAATATATTTGTCATTTGCCAATTAAGTCTTCTTAAAAGTATATCAGCTGGTTCTAATTCAGAATTTATTTCCTCAACTTGTGATTGAGTTATAAATTTTTCTTTTCTATAAGTTAATTCAACACCAGTAACCAACCTGCCTACAATTTCATTGATAGGCAGCCAAGGCTTATTAAAAGAGTTTTTTATCAGATTATAAGCATTTTTATAAAAGTTATATTCTGAATAATCAACATCTTCTAACCTTTTTACACTTATTGAAAAAATAGAAATCGAAAAAAATATATAAACAAAAACCAAAATTTTTTTAATCATCCTAATTTTAATATTTCTCCCATATTTTGTAACCATTAGTTAAAGGCAATCTTCTATCTTTGCCGAAATTTCTTTCAGTTAATTTAATACCCGGTGCAGATTGTCTTCTTTTATATTCATTATTATCGACCATTTTAATAATTTTTTTAATCATTTCTTTATCATATCCTGATTCAATTAATTCATCAATAGACATTTCTCTTTCTATATATCGAAATAATATTTCGTCTAAAAGTTCGTAAGGTGGTAAAGTATCCTGATCTGTCTGATTAAATTTTAATTCTGCAGAAGGAGCTTTATTTAAAATATTTTCGGGAATTACATCCGTACCTTTCAACTCATTATATTTTCTGGCCACTTTATAAGCTTCAGTTTTATACAAATCTTTAATTGGAGAAAATCCACCAACCATATCTCCGTAAAGAGTTGAATAGCCTGTAGCTGATTCGCTCTTATTAGATGTTGCTAAAACCATATAACCAAATTTATTTGAAAGAGCCATAAGAATATTGCCTCTAATTCTTGCTTGTAAGTTTTCTTCTGTAATATCTTCTTCTTTATCTTCAAAATGTTCTTTAAGTTCATCTAAAAATAAATTAAACATGTTATTTATCGAAATTTTTTTAGTTTTTATTTTTAAATTTTCAGCAAGTTTTAAAGCATCACGAATGCTTTCTTCTGAAGTGAATTTAGAAGGCATTAAAACACCTAAAACGTTTTCTGAACCCAAAGCTTCCGAAGCAATTGCAGCAACAATTGCAGAATCAAGGCCTCCGCTCAATCCGACTAATGCTTTTTTGAATCCGTTTTTATGCATATAATCTTTCAAACCAATTTTGATTGAAAGATATAGTTGTTCATAAACATCTTGATATTCTTTTTTCACAGGAGTTATTCTAGTCTTTTTTGTAAAAACATGATCAATTTTTAAACTCTCAACATCTTCATAAATACTTTCTGAATAGTGTTTTCTTTTTCCTTCTCTCAAATTTGCTCTTGTTGCTTCGTAAGGGTCAATATCTATAGTGAAAAGACCTTCTTCAAAAAGAGGCGCTTGAAGTGCGATTTCTCCATAAGGGTTTGCAACAAGACTACCACCATCAAATACAACTTCATCTTGTCCTCCTACTAAATTAGAATAAACTATCCAACTAGAAAGTTCAGAGGCTCTTGATTTTACCATTTGAGTTCTTGATAAATGTTTTGATTTGCTATATGGAGAAGCAGATAAGTTTAAAATTATATTTGCCCCGCTTTTAGAATATGCAAGTGCAGGACCATTAGGAACCCATAAATCTTCACAAACAGTTACGCCTATTTTTATTTTATTCATTTCAAACATGAAGGGTTTTCTGCCTCTTATAAAATATCTTTTTTCATCAAAAACAGAATAGTTAGGAAGAAACATTTTTCTGAATTTGTCTAGTAATTGTCCGTTAAAAACAGTGAATGCACTGTTGTAAGTTTCAACATCCCAATCAATTGCTCCAAAAACTATTTTCATATTTTTGTTTTTTGAAAACTGAATTATTTTATCTATATATTTTTGTGAATCATCTAAAAAACTTGTTTTTAAAATCAAATCTTCTGGAGGATATCCATTTAATGATAATTCAGGAAACAAAATAATATCGGCTTCGTTTTCATAGGCTTGTTCAATATGATTTTTCATATTGTTATAATTTTTTTCGTAATCTCCTACAGTTTGATTCAATTGAGAAACAGCAATTCGCACTCTCATTAAAAATCCCTCCATTAAAATATATTTTAAAAAATATTTTTTACAAAATCATAAATCTGCTCATGAATTTCATCAATAGATTTCATTCTTAAACCTTCATAACATTTCAATTTTTTCCAAGAATATTTATCAGCAATTTTTAAAGAATTTTCATAAGATCTTCTTAAATATTCTTGATTATTTTCATGGATATCTTTTTTTTCATTACCATCAATTTTGTTTAGTCTATTTTTTAAAAGCTTTTGGCTTAATTCTGGTAGCATGTCAAGAAAAATAACTAAATCAGGTATAGGAAGACCGTAAAGAATAAATTCTAATTCCCATAACCAATTTAAAAATTTCTCTTTTTCGACATCATTTAATTTTGCAGCTTGATGAACCATGTTAGAAGTAGTATACCTATCTGAAATTACAATTCCGCCTTTTAAATAAAAATCTTCCCAATCAGTTTTGTAAGAAGCGAATCTATCAACAGCAAAAAAAGTTGAGGAAACATAAGGATTCACATCAGAAGGATTTCTTCCGAATTCTCCATTTAAATACATTTTAATTAATGATGAAGAATCGCTCTTATAATTAGGAAAAGTAATTTTTTTTACATTTTTTCCTTCATTCTTAAGTCTTTCAAAAAGTTTCTCTGTTTGTGTTTGTTTTCCACTCGCATCAGAGCCACTTTCAATTATAATCAATTTCCCTTTCATAAAAACCTCCAAAA
>CAYZNB010000209.1:0-3627 GCA_964478535.1 uncultured Thermotogaceae bacterium | reverse complement strand
ATTTAAAAGTTAAAGGATTTAAAGAGGATTTGACTAATCATTATATAAAAAATGATAGTGAAAAATTGGTGATTTTCTTACCGGGATTTGGTTATAACAATGATATGCCATTATTTTATTATTCAACACTGTTATTTGATAATAAAGGATACGATATTTTAAAAATTAATTACAAATATAATGAAAACAAAGATTTTCAATCGGCAGATTCAGAAGGAAAAAAACTATGGATGAAAACAGATATAGAGTCTTCTTTTAATCAAATGATAAACAACAATTATAAAGAAATAATTTTTGTTTGTAAATCAATCGGAACTATTGGCGGAATAGAGATGATTAAATCAAAATTAATGCCAGAAAATTTAAAATTCGTATGGTTAACTCCTTTAATACATATTAAAGAAGTGACTGATGTGTTAGTGAAAAATCCTTTTAAATCACTAATAATATTGGGAACAAATGATTTTTGTTTTAAAAAAGAAAATTTTGAGTTACTAAAAAATAATAAAAATAATGAGTTTTATTTAATTGAAGGGGCTAATCACAGCTTAGAAATAGAAAATAACTTGAAAGAATCATTGACAGAATTATATAATGTAATTAAAAATATAGAAAAATTTGTTTAAAAAAAATTAAAATCTCTAATTTAAAAATAATTTTTGATCTATACAAAAAATATTTTTCGTGTAATGCCGGCACTTTAAAGTGGTCTATTACAGAAAAAGGAAATATTATCCCATATTCTTTATTAAGCAGTAAAATTTTTTCTATTGGAAATATTTATAATCAAGATTATAAATATTTAGTAAATTCAAACATTGAAAAGCATGAACAGAAATGGATTTGTAATTATACAAATATTTTAGATTATTATAAACATAATGGCGAAAACTTTAATGAAATCTGCGAAAATGTTTATAGAATTTAAGGGGAAAAACATGAAAACATTGAATAAAAAAATGGATTTAAAATTTTTATTTATATTAACTTTATCTGTAAGTATATCCATATTGAGTGTAAGAATACCTTTTATAGCAAAAAATATGTTAGATTATGCTTTAGAAATGAATTTTAATAGCATAAAAAATAGTGCTTTGATTTTAATATTAACAATATCAGGAATATTACTTGTAGAGTTATTGAGAAAAATCACTATGACTTCTTATAAGAAAGATCTTTTTAATGTTATAAGAGAAAAAATAACAAAAGGTCTTTTAAACAGAGATTTCGAAAAATTTTATGAAAGAAAAAACCAAGAATATATTTCGATTTACAATAATGAAATTCCAGAAGTTGTAAATAATTATTATATGCAGTTTATAGATATAATGTTTGACTTTTTTTCCATAATAATTTTTTCTATATCTTTGTTTGCGTTACACCCACTGATGGCTATTGTAGTATTAACAACTAATGCAATACCATTATTAATCCCCGTTTTCTATAAAAATAAACTTAACTTTCAAAAAGACGAATATTTTAAAAGTCTTAAAGAATATAATATATGTCTTGGAGATATAATTAACGGTTTTTTAAATATAAAAACAAATAATGCTCAAAATAACTTTAAATATCGAGCAGACAACCTTTCTAAATTATCAAATCAAAAAATGCAAAAATATGAAAACACCTCATCAAAATCACAACTGCTTATAGGATTATTTTCATATTTTAATTATTTTTCTATAATACTTTTAGGAGTATATTTAATTACAAAAGGAGTATTAACCGCAGGGGGATTAATAGCGGCTGTAGGAGTTTCTGAAATGCTTGTAGGTCCTGTAACGAATATATCTTATGAACTTAATATATTCAATAGCTTGAAAAATATTAAAAAATCTTTATTTAAAGAATTTTCTATGTTAAAAGATGAAAAACCAAAAATTGTACTTAATAAAGAAATTGAAAAGATAGAAATTAAAAATGTTGATTTCTTTTATGCTGATAAACAAGCTTTAAAAAAAGTAAATTTCACATTTGAAAAAAACAAAAAATATTTAATATACGGAAATAACGGAAGCGGAAAATCAACATTATTCAAATTGATATCTAAAATATATGAAACATACACGGGAGACATTCTTATAAATGGAATTTCTTTAAAAACAATTGAAGAAAAATCTTATTTTGAAAAAATAGGAATTGTATTTCAAACTCCTATGATGTTTAATGATACTTTAAAAGAAAATATGATGTTATATTCAGAAATAAATGATGAAAAAATTAAAGAAGTTATAAACACGTTAAACTTAGACAGAATTCAAAATCAAATATTTGAAAATAAAAGTTTTAAAGACAGCGAAAATAATATTTCAGGTGGTGAAATGCAAAAGATAAACATATCAAGAGTTCTTCTGAAAGAAAAAAACTTTTTAATCTTGGATGAATTCACATCATCTTTTGATAAAAAAAGTAGTTTTGAATTAGAAAAAAATTTACTAGAAAACAAAAATATAACTTTATTGAATATACAGCATAATTTAAATAAAGAGCTTTTAAAATATTATGATGAAATTATATTTATTGAAAATGGTTCTATACAAAAAGAAAATAAATTATATGAAGAAAAATGTAGTAAATTGGAATAAAAATCAAACCGTTTTTAGAATCGTTTGTTATTTTTGCTTTTAACTTTTAAACGTTATTTGATTTTCCTGACCAACTACTAAATTTGAATTAATTCCCCTCTTGAGGGGTGGCAATCGTAGATTGACGGGGTGGAGAGGTTTTCTATGTTGTTTACGACCACCTGACTATAAATTATTATTAGTCGTGCTATTTTACATAGAACCAAAATACTCTTTTTATCTTACACTTTCTTTTTCATCAACAAAGTAGATAGTGTTATAACTTCGCCTTCAGAAACTCCTTTAATATATTTTCCCCAATAACTTAATTCTTCTAATTTTTGAGCCTCTATTTTTTCAAAATTGTTATTTTTTAGTCTTTCCAATATATTTTCGTAAATATATAATTCTCTTTCATTAACGGAATAACTTTTTAAAAACTTACCTGCTTTTTCATAATGCAAAAAGAAAGTAAATAACAAGCCATCTTTTTTTATTTTATTAGAAAAAAAATCGGCTAAAGATTGCCTTTTTAAACTATAATAATAATTACTTCCCATTAAATCAATAATATAATCCACAACATTATTCTTTAATGGAATTTTTGTGTAATCTCCCGCAATCAATAAAACATTTTCCTCTCCACTATTTTCTAATTCATTTTTTAATTCACATAAGTATTCATAATTAAATGAACATAAAAAGTATTTCGAATTACTTTTTAAATACTTTTTCAATATTGAAAAAGTATTTTTTTGTTTAAAAATTATTTCCATAAATATTTTATCTTCTGTTTTTTCTTTTGAAATAGTTGTTTTTACCCATGAATTTGTTTTTTCAACTATATTAGAAATTACGGGAGTAATTTTTGGATCGTAATCATTTTCTAAATTAATATAAATATCGTTTTTTTGATATAAAAAATCTTCTAATAACATTATTCCTTCTTTTATTTTAACTTCATATCCACATTTACAACTTAAAATCCCGTTATAAATATTATTATTTTCAATTTTTTCTGCATTTAAATTTAATGCTTTTTCACAATTAGGACATTCAA
>CAYZNB010000208.1:0-3699 GCA_964478535.1 uncultured Thermotogaceae bacterium | reverse complement strand
GTTTTTAATGATTCTTGTAATTTTATTCTTTCCACTTTTATTCCCCCTGATTTTTAATTATCAAAAAGCTTATTAATTCAAATTCTTCTTCATTTTGTATTTGTTCTTTTTTATTAAGTAAAGAGAGTTGACCTCGTGGCATTCCTGCTCCTAATGTTTTTATATTTTGATTTTGTATGTTTCCTTTTATTTTTTCAACTGTTTTCAATAATAAGTTAGAATATTTTTCCATGTTTTCCCCTTCGTTTGTTTCTTTATTGAATAAATCTGTTAATTCTTTTATTGGAGTTTTTTTATTGCTGCATAATAGTTTGTATATGTCTAATATTTGTTTTAAGTTTGTATAGGTATATTTTATATCTCCGTTTTCATATATATATGTTAAAAAGTATGGTGAAACGGGGTTGAATTTATCTAATTTTTCTTTAATTTTTTCTGTTTTTTCTTCTTTCAATTTCAAACAAAAGATTATTCCCGGTTTTATTATTTCATTTGTTTTTTCTGTTAAAATGGTATTTTTTATTAGTTCAAAATTTTCTTTATTTGCAGATGGTACTATTGAATATATTCCTTTGGGTGTTTTTTCTAATAATGATTTGTTGGTATCTATATAATTGCTTAAATCTATTTTAAAGTCATTTAAAGTGAAGTCTGTAAGGGTTATTGTTTCGTTTAGTTCTTCAAGGTCTACTATTTCGTTTTGCATTTTTTTAAGTTGTTCTGCTCTGAAATCAAATTCTATATTTTCTTCTGGAATTTCAAGCATGTTTTCATTCCCTGAGCTTGCTATGTCAAGTAGTGTCATTCTACTTTTTACTCTTTTTTCGAGGTTTATATATTTTTCAAGGTCTTCTTCAGGCCAAAAATTTAATAATTGAATTATTTTATTTTTTGAACCTATTCTGTCTATTCTACCAAACCTTTGTATTATTCTTACAGGGTTCCAATGTATGTCGTAATTAATTAAATAATCACAATCTTGAAGGTTTTGTCCTTCCGATATACAGTCTGTAGCTATTAATATGTCTATTTCTTTTTCTGTTGTATTCCTGTTTTTGGATATTGGAGAAAAGTTTGTGAGTATTTCTTCAAAATTATTTTTTCCGTATGTTGTAAAGTTTCGTCCGCTTCCTGTTACTACTGCTATATTCATATTTTGTTTTTCTGCCCATTTTTTTAAATAGTTGTATAAGTAATAAGCAGTATCAGAAAA
This sequence comes from uncultured Thermotogaceae bacterium, assembly GCA_964478535.1. Taxonomy (GTDB): domain Bacteria; phylum Thermotogota; class Thermotogae; order Petrotogales; family Petrotogaceae; genus CAYZNB01. The sequence goes on along the minus strand of CAYZNB010000208.1, from coordinate 2,486 downwards.
TGCTGTAAATATAAGTGCTTTTTTGTTATTTTTATTTATGGGGTTTGATGTTTTTTGCGTAATTATTTTTACAAGATTTTGTAATTTGGCGTCTCTTTCTTCGTCTATTTTTTTTGATTCTAATAATATTTTTTCTAATATTTTATGATCTTTTTTTAAATCTGATAACCATTCTGATGTTTTCATTTCTAATAGATTATATTGAATTTTCCCTTCTACTGTAATGTCTTCTAAAATATTTTGTTCTTCTTGTTCTAATTCTTCTTGTATTTCTTCGTATAACTCTTTATATTTTTCTTTGTTGTCGATAAAGTTTTCAATTTTTTCTATTAATGTGTTTATTTTATTAGATAATCTTTCAATAGATAATGAAAATGAGTTTATAGAGCTTTCAAGTCTTTTTAAGTAATTCGATTTCATCATTTTTACAAGACTTTCTTCTCTGTCTTTTTGAGATAATGTTGTTTTTCCTTCTTTTACTTTTGTATCATATTTTTCTGAAAAGTCTTCTATTTTAGCTTTTCTTATGTAATTACTTGGAAAATATATTGCGAGTTTTAAGTTTAATATTATTTCGTTTAGTGTATCGTATTTTATTATGTTTTCTTTTTCATCTAATTTAGAGTATATTGATATCGGTTTTAATCTTTCAGGAAATTTCCCTATTTTTTTTGTGTCATAATATTTTATTATATGAGTTCTTGATCTGGATATTGTGTATTCATCTAATAATTTAAAAAAATCTGAATCCATATTTTGTATAAGACTTATTTTTTCTTCATGATGTTTTTTTTCTGCCCATTTATTAAAGTTTCTTTGGGCTCTTATTAATGTGCTATTCATATTTTCTATTCCATAATCTTTTAATGCATCATTTTTTTCTTTTGTTATTAGGTTTAATTGATTTTTTAAATCGTTTAGATTTGTATTTATTGGTGTTGCAGATAGTAATAATACTTTTGTTCTTTTTCCAGCTTTTATTATATCTTCCATTAGTTTGTTGTATCTCGTTTGTTTTTCTTTTACCGCTTTATTGTTTCTGAAATTGTGAGATTCGTCTATAACTACAAGGTCATATTTATCCCACATTATTTTTTTTAAATTTTTTCCATTTGCCGCTTTTCCAGATGTTCTTGAAAGATCTGTGTGAAAAAATATGTCATATGAGAGTTTATCTTCATATAATATGTTGTTTTTTATGTTTCCTAAAAAGTTATCCCAGTTTTGATGTAATCTCTTTGGACATAATACCATAACTCTATCATTTTTTAGCTCATAATATTTTATAACTGCTAATGCTTCAAATGTTTTCCCTAATCCTACACTATCGGCAATAATACATCCACCATGTTTTTCAATTTTGCTTATCGCTCCTTTTACTGCATCTTTTTGAAAATCATATAGCATATTCCATATTTTCGTTTCTTTGAATGTTTGTTCTTCTTCAAGAAAGTTTTTTTCGTTGTCAAGATAATCTTTGAATATGTTATATAATGTAAATAAATATACTAATTCAGGACTGTTTTCTTTGTATAGTTTGTTTAAATATTCTAATACTTCAGTTTTTACGTCTTCAACAAGTCCTGTTTTATCATTCCAGATTTCTTCAAACCATTCTTTTACATCGTTAGAATCTCTTTTATCGTTTAAATACATATTTAATTCAATATTTTTACTGCTGTCAAAACCGAGTCCGCTATATGTGAAGTTTGAGCTTCCTATTATTGCTTTAGGGTCTTTATTAGGGTTTTCTATATAATACATTTTCCCATGCAAAAAATTTGGTTTTACCATTGATTTTATGTTTACTTTTTCTTCAATCCATTTTGCACATTCTTTTGCAACTTTTTTTTGCTTTAGTCTGTTTTTTATTGAGATGTTATAAGAGCTATCTTCTATTTGGAATTCTTTAGCTTTTAATAATTCAGGGTTCATATTTTTTAAAAATGTGGGTTCGCCAAATAAAAAGTTTAATTGTTCTATATTATCTAGTTTTTCTTTCATTTCATTGTAAGCATAAATTGTAAAATATGCTGAAACTATAGATAAATTTGAGCCTTTTTCAATGTTATCTATTAAATATTCCCCAACTTTTCCTCTGTTTTTGTTGTCTAAAAGAGAACTTTTTTCATTTTTTTTAGTCATTTTTTTCTCCTTATTATGATTTATGGTTTTCTGTAAAATAGTATGGCAAAAATAATTTATATTTATAGTTGATTAGGAAAAACAACTAAAGCAGAAAGTTGTTTAGTTAGAAAGGAAAAACAAAAAAACGTTTAATTGTTTAAATGGTTAAGCGTTTAAATAGCGAAAAGTTAAAAGTGGTGAGTGGCACAAAAACTGTCCACCCCGTCAACTTTCGGTTGCCATAGCTCAAGAGGGGAATTAAGCACAAATGATTGTTTCAACGTTTTTCCTGCCCGACTGTCTGCTGACCTACTGACCCATAAAAAATTTCATAGAATCTGATTTATTAAAAATATTAT
>CAYZNB010000207.1:0-3947 GCA_964478535.1 uncultured Thermotogaceae bacterium | reverse complement strand
TTTTCCTGGATTTGTCAGTTGGAAAAATGAAAAACTAATAAAATGCTTATTATAAAGCAAAAACAAGTTGGTGTTAAAAAACACCTTTTCCACTACAAACTTCTTTTATCTTCTCTAAATAAGCATTTTAAGCTTTTTCTATTTTTTTATTGAATGTTTTCAACGGCATAAACGATGAAGGTTCTTTTATTTCTAATACATCTAGTATTTTTTTTGCCATATCTTCTGTTTTCGCTCTTAACGCAAATTTTTCATCTCCATATTTTATTTCTGAATACTCTAACGATTTTAATGCGTCTCTTATTTTTTCATGTGAATAATTTATATTTTTTTGTTTTAACTTTAGTTCTAACGTTTTTAGCATTACGTGCGACAGATAACACATAACCATGTGTCCTGATATCCTTTCTTCAGAACTATGGTACATCGGTCTTGTTTCTAAAAATGATTTTATTGTTCTAAAACTTTCTTCTACTTTCCATAATTCATGGTATTGTTCTATTATTTCTTTTGGACTTAAATTTGTTGTGTTTGTTATTAATCCATAATAACCATCATAAATTTCATCTTCTTTTATTTTTTCCAAATCTAATTCCTTTACTTCAACTTCCGATTTTAAGTATTTTCCAGCTCCTCTTTTGGTTGTTGCTTTTAAACTATTATTTTTTATCATTTTTTTCGCTTTTTCTATTAATCTCTCTCGATCTTTTTTATCTTTTTTCGCTCTTTTTTCTGAATAGGCTATTATTAGTTTATTCCCTTTGTAAATCGTTTCTTTTGCCTTATATTTTATTTCACCATTTTCATTTACTATTTTTTCATATCCAGATTCTTCAAACATCTCTTCTTTTGTATCTTGAGTTATTTTTTTTATACTTCTTCCTACTATATATTCATATCCAGATTCTTCTATCAGTTTTAAATTATTTTCTGACAACATCCCTCTATCTGCTACTATTACCACTTTATCTATTGAATACTTTGTTTTCATATCTTCTATTGCCTTTTCTAATGTATGACCTTCATACTTATTTCCTTCAAATATGTTAAAGCTTACTGGCAAACCTTCTTTGTCTATTGACATCCCTAAAACTATTTGTGATTCATTAAATTTCTTATCTTTTGAATACCCTAAATTTAATAACTTGTTTATTGTTTGGCTCTCAAATGCTAATGTAGTCACATCATAAAATACGACATCTACCTTATGATTAAACAAACTTTTTCTCATATTAAAAAGATGTTTTTCTAATTCATCTTTGTTTTCTTCTAATATATCTAAACTTCTATATAAATTATTTAAATCTATTTCGTGATTTGTGTAATAATTTTTATTTTCAAATAAATTTAATTTGCTTTTAGGGTCTACAAATCTATTCATTACCATTAATTTTATCGTTTCTAAAAAATCATATCTTATTTTTTTATTTTTCAATATACTTTTAATAAAACCTTCCATTTCATACATTTTAAATAATTCATTTATTACTAAATTTACTCCATAATTTTTTCTGCTCTCTTCTTTTAAATCAGACAAATCATTTATTTCATCTAATTCAAATATCTTATTTAATTTACATACTAATCTAGAAATTTCAGCTTTACGTTTTTTATCTACTTTACCTAAAGAAGCTATATGTTTTTGAACCACTTTACCATTAACTCTATAATTTTCGGCAAGATTTAAATAATCTCCACAATTACGTTTAACAATTTTCAAAAACATAAAAATACCTCCTTATAATAGTAATTACACTACTATTATACAATAAAAAAGGTATAAAAGTCAAGTATATAATTGTATGATAAATTATTAATCAACATAATAATTCCACTACATGTTTTTTTCAAAATCTATGAAATTTATTCCAAAACCTGCATTTTTCCGTTTCGTGACCCCGATTTTTAAGTTTTAACTGACAAATCCAGGATTATTTAATTATTATTTTTTACCTTTTGAAGAATGTTGATTAGGATTTTTCTGAGTTGCATGATTATCTGTAGCAGCTTTGTAAGTTTTGTTATTATGATTTAAAGTAGTGTTGTTAGAATTTTTAATATCAGCTTTATGATTATTTTGCTTTGGAGTAGGTTTAGACATTATTTCACCTCCTAAATCAATATTTAAGAAAGATAAGAATGATGTGGTAATAATGATTAAAATAAACGCTCACAAGATCAAATTTTCTAAAAAACAAATTTTGCTCCGTGAAAAAATTCTAAAAATAGCAAACTCGCTACGCTCAGACATGCTATTTTCTTACGCATTTTATCATCCGCTCAATTGTTTTTTGTACGAAAATTTTCAATTGCTCACTAATTTATTTTAATCATTATTACCATCAAAGCATTTGAAAAAAATCGAATTTATTTCACCTTTTTAATCTTTTTTGTAGATGGCGGAAGAAAAAATATTTTTGTAAAAATTATTGAAATGCAAAAATAGTAAAAAATAGATTTTACGATTTGCTAAATCCTTATAGGTAGTATGGAAATTTTAGAAACACCTGATTTATAGACATGGTTAGTAGAGTTTCAATTCCTCTGGATTTGTCAGTTGAAAAAACGAAAAACAAATAAAATGCTTATTATAAAGTAAAAACAAGTTGGAGTTAAAAACAGCTTTTCCACTACAAACTTCTTTTATTTTCCCTAAATAAGCATTTTAATCTTTTAATATATTTTTTATTGAATGTTTTCACTGACATAAACGATGAAGACTCTTTTAATTCTGAATCCTCCAACGATTTTAATGTGTCTTTTAGTTTTTCATGTGAATATTTTATTTTTTTAGCTTTTTCTATTAATCTCTCGCGATCTTTTTTAGCTTTTTCTTTTGAATAGTTTATTATTATGGTTTTGACAGGTTTAAATTCAAGAGTATAAATAAAATTAGTTATACAAAACTTACTCAACTTGCCATTTAAAGAAAGGATAAGATTTACCCTCGTCTATTTCCCATATGTTTTCAAAATCCCAAGTAAAATAAGTTGATTTTGACTTCATTTCTTTATCTGTCCTTTTAAAACCCCACCTAGAAGAATTTCTAGTTATGTTTTCAGAATAAAAAGATGAATTAATAATACCCGATTCATTATATCCGACTAAACCGCCGATATTAGTATTTCCGATAACTTTACCTTTCGAATATGAATCTTTTATTTCGCCAATATTATAACCAACTAATCCGCCTAAAATATCATTTCCTATAATTTCAATATCCGAGTATGAATTTGAAATCTTGCCTGTTTTATAATTAAAACCCGTTATTCCTCCTGTCCACTGAACACCGTATATTTTCATTTTTGAAAAAGAGTTAAAAATTTTGCCGCTATTCTGACCACTTATTCCTCCAACTTCTTCAACGCCTTCCATAATATTAATTGAAAAAGAATTAAAAATATCTCCTGAATTGTTTCCTGATAACCCTCCAACTCTTTTTTCTCCTATAATTTTTGATTTTGAAAAAGAGTTTAAAATTTTACCGTTATTGTGACCACTTATTCCTCCAACTCTAATCTCGCCATCAACTTTTCCTAAGGAATACGAACCTTTTATGATTCCATCATCAAAATTTACTCCAACTAAACCACCTATATTTTCTCCTCCGACAACTGTAGAATCCGAATATGAATTAGACACTTCGCCGTTATTATAACCAATTAAACCCCCAATATTTATTTCGCCATCAGCTTTTCCTAAGGAATACGAACCTTTTATGATTCCGTCATCAAAATTTACACCAACTAAACCGCCTATATTTTGTTTTCCAGAAACTGTAGAATCCGAATATGAATTAGATACTTCGCCGTTATTATGACCAATTAAACCTCCAATATTTATTTCGCCATCAACTTTTCCTGTTGAATATGAATTTTCTACAATCCCTGTGTAACTAAGCCATTTGAATTTTTCTCCGGCAAGTATCCCTAAATTTGTTTTTCCAA
>CAYZNB010000206.1:0-3962 GCA_964478535.1 uncultured Thermotogaceae bacterium | reverse complement strand
AAATCGCTCACAAGATCAAATTTTCTAAAAAACAAATTTTGCTCGGTCAAAAAATGCTAAAAATAGCAAACTCGCTACGCTCAGACATGCTATTTTCTTACGCATTTTTTGATTCGCTCAATTGTTTTTTGACGAAAATTCTCAATTGCTCGCTACTTTATTTCATCCATATTTACCATCAAAGCATTATAATAAAAAATTTTGTGTCGCTCGCCACTTTTAACTTTTCGCTTTATTTGTTTTTTTCTGACAAACCAACTAACTACTAATTATTTTTAGCCGTGCTATTTTACATAGAACCTATATAAAGCTTCATTCTATTTTCTGAATAAAAGTATCAATTTTAAATATAAGGGAGGTTTTTTTATGAATTTAAATTTGAGTATAGTTCAAATGGAAATACCGCAAGATAGCAACATAATCGTTGGGCAATCTCATTTTATAAAAACAGTAGAAGATATTTATGAGAAGATAGTCACAACAAATCCATCTATGAAATTTGGAATAGCTTTTAATGAGGCTTCTGGACCAAGACTTATACGATTTGACGGTAACGATGATTTTTTAATGGAAAAAGCAATATCAAATGTTGAAAAAATAGGTGCAGGCCACGTTTTTGTTATTTTGCTGAAAGAAGGATATCCTATCAATATAAAAAATCAGATCATGGAAGTACAAGAAGTAGTGAATATATTTGCAGCTACTGCAAATCCTTTGCAAATAATTATAGCGGAATCATCACAAGGAAAAGGTGTTGTAGGTGTTATTGATGGAGAATCTCCTTTGGGAATTGAAAGTGATGAAGATAAAATAAAGAGGAAAGATTTTTTAAGAAAAATTACTAAGTATAAGAGGTGATAAAAATAAATATTTTTGAAGCTGAAAAATATTTGAACGAAATATTAAATCCTGAAAATTATGAAGATTACTGTTATAACGGAATGCAAATTGAAGGATGTCATGAAGTAAAGAAAGTAGCTTTAGGAGTATCATTTAATGAAGAATTTATAGATAAAGCAATAGAAAAAAATTGTCAAATGCTTCTTGTACATCATGGGATATTTGGGAAAAATTTTATGAATCTTAAAGGGCATTTGAAAAAAAGAATTGAAAAAGTTATAAAAAATGATTTATCATTATTTGGATATCACTTGCCGCTTGATATGAATGAAAAGTATGGTAATAACATTTCTATAATGAACCATTTAAATTTAATAATAAAAGAAAAGTATTCTTATGGGTTTATAGGAGATTATGAAGAAAAAATTTTATTTGAGTCCTTTGTTGAAAAATTATATGAAATAATTCCTAACAAAAATTTTAAAATATATAAAAATAATGATTATGTAAAAAATGTATGTGTTATTTCAGGAGGAGGAGCTTCCGAATTTTTGGGGTTGGAATTCAAAAATGTTGATACGTATATAACAGGTCAAGTTGAAGAATATATTCAAAATTATACAAAAGAATTTGGGATGAATTATATATGTGCAGGTCATTACACAACAGAGATTTTTGGAGTAAAGAATCTTGGTGAACTTTTAAAGAAAAAATTTAATGTTGAAACAGAGTTCATTGATATATACAACGATGTTTAGTATTACTGAAAATTTAATAGAGCATAAAAACATTATTAAAAAAGACTTTGAAATTAATTCCCCTCTTGAGGGGTGGCAGCCGAAGGCTGACGGGGTGGACAGGTTTTTAAATATTTTTTAATTTTCCTAACCAACTAACTATAAATTATTTTTAGTTACACTGTTTTATATAGAATCTATTTTTTTATATATTTTAATGAATGTTTCAATAGAAAGATTTTCAGGTCTTATAGACGAATCAATATTGAGATCTTTCAATATATTTTCAGCATTTTCTGTTAGCAATTTTAAATTATTTCTTATAGTTTTTCTTCTTTGAGAAAAACATTTATGAATAAAATCCAAAAATAATTTTGGATTAACTTCTTTATCTTTTATATTAGGGGTAAGTTTGACAACCACTGAATCTATTTTAGGATTTGGAATAAATGCAGATTTTGGAACATTTATCAACGTTTCCACATCACAATAAAATTGAGAAAATACACTTAAAGGACTGTAGCTTTTGCCCGATTTGGCTGTTACTCTTTCACCAAATTCTTTTTGAACCATAAGTATTGCGTATTTAAAATCAGGAGTTTCGGTAAAAATTTTTTCGAATATAGGTGACGATATGTTATAAGGGATATTTGCAACATAAATTGGAGTTTTAAAATCTTTTAAATTTACATCCAAAAAATCGTCTATAGTTAGATTAAAATTTTTAAAATTTTCGAATCTTTTTTTTAAAAGTTTTTCAAGAGTAGTATCAATTTCATACGCAAAAACATTTGCTTTTGTTTTCAATAAAGCTTCTGTAAGTGTTCCTGCCCCTGGGCCTATTTCAATAATAACGTCATTCTCAGAAATATTTAAAAAACTTACTATTTTATTTACAAAAACCTCATCAGACAAAAAGTTTTGTCCAAATCTTTTTTTTAATACTATAGAATATTTTTTTAACCATTCAGATGTTTTCAAAATAAAGTCTCCTTATTTGTTAAATTTCCATTTTTTTGATTTTATTGACTCATTCTCACTGGGGAAATGAGTTATTATTTTTTTTGAAGTCATATCCATTAAAAGTTCATTTAAAAAAGATATTTCGATTTCGTCATTAAAAACTTCATGTTTTATTTGATCTGTATTTTTCAATTCATAATTTTTTTTGAGATATTCTAAAATTTTATCTTCAAGTTCATTAAATGAATCAAGCTCTTTTTGTCTTTTGTGTTCATCAAACCTTTTTTTTAAAGGGAATATAAGCAAAATAATTAAAACAAAAATAAAAATTATAGAAATAAGCAAAGCATAAATTCCTGTAGGATTCATAAATGCTCACCCCTCTTTAGTTTTCCTAAGAGTGCTTCAGATTGTTTTAGTCTTTTAAAAGTTTCCTGAGAATTTTTTTTAAAAATCATATCAAACCAATCTCCCTCTTTAATACCTTTGGGGAGAATTTCTATAGGTATTACTAATGTAATATTTTTGTTTTCGATAAATATAACAGCAATTTTTTCTTCTATTCTATCTATAACACACTTCATAGGCAACCACCTCTATTTTATATTATATCAGAAAAATATAAAATAGAGGTGAAATATTACTTGAATAAAACAAGAGCTTCTCCATCAACAGCAATTTCATTTTTTTCATTAAAAACTTGAGTGATTAATACCAAACGACTTTTTGCATCTATTTTTTCTTTAACAGTTATTTTTATAGTTATTTCTTCTCCTATATATACAGGTCTCATAAACTTTGTGTCTTGTTTCATGTAAATTGTTCCTGGCCCTGGAAATTCCATTCCTAAGACTGCAGAAATATACCCTACAACTAAAATTCCATGAGCAATACGTTTTTTAAACATAGTATTTTTTGCAAATTCTTCATCAAGATGTACAGGGTTTTTATCGCCTGTGATTTCTGCGAATGTTTCTACCATATGTGGAGTAACTAAAACTTTTTTTTCATAGCTTTGACCTAAAATAATTTCTGCATATTTCACGAAAAAAACCTCCTACTAAAAATAATTTTTGGTTCTATTTAAAATAGTGAAAAGTTAAAAGTGGCGAGTGACACAAAAATTTTTAATTATAATGCTTTGACGGTAAATATGTTTTTTAAAGTCGGTCTGTTGGTTAGGAAAAACATATAACGGTTAATTGGTTAAATGGAAAAACGTTTAAAATATCGAAAAGAGAAATGATACTTTAAACACAGTTTTTTATTATAATGCTTTGACGGTAAATATGTTTTTTAAAGTCGGTCTGTTGGTCAGGAAAAACATATAACGGTTAATTGGTTAAATGGATAAGCGTTTAAAATAGTGAAAAGAGAAATGATACTTTAAACACAGTTTTTTATTATAATGCTTTGATGGTA
>CAYZNB010000205.1:0-4081 GCA_964478535.1 uncultured Thermotogaceae bacterium | reverse complement strand
CCAGCTTTAAAAAATCCTGAAACATTCAAATATATAATTGATAAAATGGCAGAAATTATATCAGAATGGAATTTTGATATTGTAATTGGACCTGAATCAAGAGGTTTTATTTTTGCGGCACCCGTGGCATATAAGTTAAATAAAGAGTTGATTCCGGTTAGAAAGCCTGGGAAATTACCTTATAAAACATTAAGTGTTTCCTATGATCTTGAATATGGAAGCACCGCACTTGAAATTCATGTGGATGCTGTAGAAAAAGGGAAAAAAGTAGTTATAGTTGATGATGTTTTAGCAACGGGCGGAACACTTGAAGCTATAGTGAAATTAGTAGAAAAGTCGGGTGGAGAAGTTGTAGGGATAATTTCTCTTGCGGAATTAACTTTTTTAAATCCAAGAGAAAAATTTAAAGGAATAAAAATTGAATCTCTTATTAATTATTGATTTTAAATTACGGAGGTGTTTGCTTTGAAAGGAATAAAAATAGATTTTTCAAATGTTTTTAAACCAAATGTAAATTCAGGAGTAACTGAAGAAGAAGTAAAAAATTACGAACAGAAAATATCGGGAATTTTAAAAGAAATATCAGAAAATAAACCCGGTTTTTTAGATTTGCCTTTTAATAGAAAATGGATAGATAGTGTATTAGATATAAAAAATTGGGTTCAATCATTTGAAAATGTTGTTGTTTTAGGAATAGGTGGATCTGCTCTTGGAAACACAGCATTACAAACAGCTTTAAATCCATTAAATTATAACGCTATTTCAAAAGAAGATAGAAAAACGCCTAAAATATTTATAGTGGATAATGTTGATCCTGATTTTGTAAGTGGAATTTTCGAACAAATAGATCCTAAAAAAACACTATTTAATGTAATATCGAAATCAGGAACAACAGCTGAAGCTATGGCTAATTATCTTATAGCAAGAGGTTTTATAGATAATTATGGACTTTCTCCACGAAAACATTTTTTATTTACAACAGATCCTGAGAACGGAATATTAAGAAAAATAGCTATTGAAGAAAACATAAGAACTCTTGATATTCCTCAAAATGTTGGTGGAAGATTTAGTGTTTTAACTCCAGTAGGTTTATTGTCAGCTCTTGCAGGAGGAATAGATATAATTGATTTGTATAACGGTGCAAAAGATATGTATGAAAAAGTTATCTCAGACAAAATATTTGAAAATCCAGCAGCTTTAAATGCAGTAATCCATCATATTTTTTATGAAAAAGGATATAATATTTCTATCATGATGTCTTATTCGAATAAGCTTTCGTTTTTATCTGACTGGTATTGTCAGTTATGGGCTGAAAGTCTTGGTAAAAAAACCGACTTAGAAGGAAAAGAAATAAATGTTGGGCAAACTCCTATAAGAGCAGTTGGAGCAACTGATCAACACTCTCAGGTCCAGCTATATAATGAAGGTCCTTATGATAAAATAATCACTCTTTTAAAGCTTGAAAATTTTAAAAGAGAAGTGAAAATTCCCGTTATACATTCTGAAGTAGATGAATTAAAATATCTTGGGGGTAAAAAACTATCAGATCTTTTAAATACAGAATTGTTGGGAACAGAATATGCCCTTGTAGAACATGGAAGGCCTAATTTAAAAATAATCTTTCCTGAATCTAATCCATACAATATAGGTCAATTTTTAATTATGTATGAAATGCAGACAGCCATTATGGGTTCTCTTTTAAACATAGATCCATACAATCAACCGGGAGTCGAATTAGGCAAAAAAGTTACATATGCTCTTATGGGAAGAGAAGGATATGAAAAATTCGCTGATGAAGTTAAAATGAAAATAGCTGATAAAAAGCAAATAATATTATGATATTAGGAATAACAGGTAAAGCGGGTTCAGGAAAATCGTATATATCAAAACTTATTAAAAAAATTTATAAAAACACTCATATAATAGATGTAGATAAAATAGGTCATAAAGTTTTAGAATTAGCAATAATAAAAAGTAGACTTTCAGTTATATTTGGGAAAGAAATTTTTGATGAAAATAAAAAAATTGATAGAAAAAAACTTGCAGAAATTGTTTTTTCGTCTGAAGATAAGTTAAAACAACTAAATTCTATAGTTCATTTGGAAATTTTTAATATGATAGAAAAACATTTAGAAAAAAATAAAAAAAAGTATGATATAATTATAATTGATGCGGCTATTTTACATGAAATAAAATTAGACAAATTATGTGATAAAATAATGCTTGTAGAAGCTGATGAGTATGTAAGACTTAATAGACTTGTTAATAATAGAAATATAAGTTCTGAAAAAGCAAAAGCTATAATTAAATCTCAGCAGTATCTTGCTGTTAAAGATTTTGATTTTATGATAAATACAAATTCTTCAGAAAAAAAAATATTTATTGATGCAATTAGAAATTTTTTTCAATTTCTTTGATACTTTATCATTTTTACAATTTATTGGGAGGTGTACAAGGTGAAAAAGTTTTTTGTAGTTTTTTTAGCTCTGTTGGTAGTAACTGTTGCTTTTTCAGAAAAAGTTATATTTGATTTTTGGCATGGAATGGGTGGAGGACAAGGTCAAACATTAACAGCTTTAGCAAATGCATTTAATGCGGAAAATCCAGATGTTGAAGTTAATTTAGTTTATGTAGGTAATTATGGAGCTCTTCAGCAAAGATTACTTTCTACAGTAACTGCATATATGCAGGGAACAAAAGAAGGTCTTCCAGCATTAGCACAAGCTTATGCTAACTGGACAGCAAGATTTTTATTTTCAGATGTTGTAGAACCTTTAAATGAATATATTGAAGGAAGTCCTGAATTTAAAGACGCGTGGGATAATCAAATTTATGATGTTTTCAAAGATATGACTATTTGGGGAGATAACGTTTATGCAATTCCGTACAATAAATCTACATACGTATATTATTATAACGCAGATCTTTTTGATCTTTACGGATTAGATGTACCAAAAACTTTTGAAGATTTGATATATGTTACTAGAATGATGACTGAAGATTTTACAGGAGATGGAAATACAGATCAATTTGGATTAGGTGCAAGAACTCATATTGATGATTTCCAAATTTTCTTGTTTGGATTTGATAGTGAATTCTTAGAATATGCAGGAAATGGTCAATATAAAGTTATATTTGATAAAAATGTTGCAAGACAAGCTCTTCAATTAACACAAGCTATGAGAGATGAAAAAATAGCTCTTTTTGAAGGTGGATACCTTAACGATCCTTTTGGGGCAGGACAAATAGCTGCATATATGGGAACAATCGCAGGAAAAACTTATGTAGATGCATCTGCAAGAGGAAGAATGGAATGGAATTGGGCACCTATACCTTCATTTGATGGAGTTTCAAGACCGCCGATTGCAGGAACAGATGTTGTTATGTTCAATTGGGTAGATCAAGATCAAAGAGATGCTTCGTTCAGATTTATGGAATTCTTATTAGAACCAGTTAATATGGCTTATTGGGCGATAAACACAGGTTATTTACCTGTAAGAAGAGATGTAGTAGATACAGAACAATGGAAAGCTTATGTAATAAGAGATCAAAAACCTGTAATAGCTCTTAATTCTTTAGAACATGCAAAACCAGATCCAAAACCAGCTGCATGGAACGATATAAGAAATACTTATGGATTGATTTTCCAAAATTTCATTAATAATCAAATTTCTCTTGAAGAAGCTTTAAACAGAATGGAAAATGCTTTATATGACCATTTAGAAGAAACAGGAGAATTAGCGAAATAAATTAAAAATATAAAACCTGACTTTATTAAAGTCAGGTTTTTTTGTGATATAATATAATATGATTCTATGAATTTTTTTTGTGGATCAGTTGAAAATTTGGAGAGGAAAAGTGTTAAAAACAAATAATAATGAAGAAGTAAATATTGGATAAAATTATTAGTTGGTCAGTTGGAAAGTTGGTTAGAAAAAGCATTAAAACCATATAATAATGAAGGGGTAAATATTGGATAAAATAAATCGTTCGCAAGATCAAATTTTTTAAAAAACAAATTTCACCCTTGTCAAAAATTGCTAAAAATAGCAAACTCGCTACGCTCAGACATGCTATTTTC
>CAYZNB010000204.1:0-4086 GCA_964478535.1 uncultured Thermotogaceae bacterium | reverse complement strand
AATCTATATTACGACTTCATGTCGCACATTGCTAAAAATAGCAAACTCGCTACGCCCAGACATGCTATTTTCTGACACATTTTTTGATTCGCTCAATTGTTTTTTTGACGAAAATTCTCAATTGCTCGCTACTTTATTTTATCCATATTAACCGTAAAAGCATTATAATAAAAAAAATTGTACCACTTGCCACTTTGAACTATTTTAAACGCTTTTCCATTTAACCAATTAACCATTATCGTTTTTCCTGATCAACTAAATATAAATTATTTTTAGCCAAACTATTTTACTATAGAAACTTTTTTATTAACTAATTCAATTAACTTCAACAACTCAGGGAGGTATTATAATGAAAAAATTTTTTTTAGTTTTATGTACAATTTTACTAATAACTTCAGCATTTTCAAATGTTTTGGATTTAGTGCCGAGTGATTCTAAAGCATTATTTTATGTAAAAAATCTAACAGAAACTTATGAGAGTTTTAAAACTGTAGATTCTATGAAAAATTTTTTGTTAGAGCCTATTAACGCAGAAATATTCATTTCAAGTCTTATAGAGATGTATTTAAGAACTATTCAAGTTAATCCAGATACTTTTTTTCAATCTTTAAAGACAAATATGGCTATTTTCATGCAGGAACCGTATGATAACTTGTATATTTTTGGAGTCGTTTTTGGTCCTGTCAAAAATACAGATATGCTTTATCAAGCTTTGTCAAGGATATTGCTTCCAATAAAAGAGGCCGGGATAAACTTTGTTCCTGTTTTTACTGAAAAAAAAGATGGTAAATATCTTACTTTGGTCCAAGATAAACTTGTTTATGAAAATAGTAAATTGGGTGGTCATTCTTTTGAAAAAGTCTTTGATAATGGCATATATTATAAATTGTTATCTGCTCAAATAGAAAATATAGGATATGCATATATAAAAGATAAATACTTAATAGGAGAAGCTTTGGGAACTATAAATCCTGAAAATGTTTCTTCTTCATATATAAAAAAAGCTCAAGATTATGATTTTCTAGGAACTCTTTTTGCGGTTTCAAGTTTCTTACCTAAAGATTTAAGTATGTTTAATGAAATAATAAATATAGTTGCAAATCCTGATTTAGTTGAAAGTATTTTGTTAAATTCTAAAGGTTTTGAAGTTAATGCAGATTTTAATATGATAATTTCTCCTAGGGGAGAAATAGGTTTTGATGAGAGTAGCTATTTTGTTGTTGATTCTGAAATAAAATTGACGGATTTGTCTTCTATATTTACTGAAAATAATTTAAATCACAGATATATAAACGATAATAGTATTATTTTTGAATTAGAATCCCCCGATGAATTATCCGGCATGGGTATTGGTGAAAAAAATACTTATTATATATGGAAACAAAATAGCCAAGTATATTTGTCTTCTGTAAATCAAATAGAGTTAAATAAAACAATTGATTCGTCAAAAAAATTATCAGAAAATTCTTTGTTTAAGACGTTAAATTCAAGAATAAATATGGGAGATATAGCAGTAGTATTTATAGATCTTTCTAAATTTTATGAACAGTTTGTAGGTATAAGAGGGGAATTTGGATTTCTATTTAGTATGTACGATTTAGGCGATGGAAAAACAAAATCAAAATTTATAATGAAATAAACAAAAAAGAGGCTATTGCCTCTTTTTTTTGTTTCGTTCAATTGTGTTTTTTGATAGAAAATTCTCAATTATTCGTTCTTTTATTTTACTAAATTATTATGAGCTAGATTACATAAAATCTATTTTTTTATTTAAATATCAATCTTTAATATTTCTTCGTTTATTTCTTTTTGGAACCTTTTTATTACTCTTATATCAATTTTTTTTGGTTTTCTATCCCAAACAACAAATTCGCCTGAAACCATAACACCAAAAATTTCTATCTCGTTTGAAATTTTTGAAGCAAGTTGAGTGAAAGGATTTTTTGAATCAATTAATATATCTCCGGTTCTGCAATTCAAAATTGATATATCTGCATCATAACCAGGATGAATCTTTCCCATTTGAAGACCAAATTCTTCCGATGTAACGGAATAATTGTTTAAAAAAATCGTTCTTTCTACTTCGCTGTTAAGAAGTTCGGGTTTTATTTTGTTGTTAAATTTTTCAAAAGTAATAAGAAATTTTGCTTCATCAAAAAGAGAATAATCTGAAAAACTTGTACCAATAGAAACTTTTATCCCTCGTCCCATCATATCAATAAGTTTCGGAGTATTTCCTATTTCAGTTAATTCTGTTCTTATGCTTTTTATAAAACGTGTTCCTTTTGAAGCTAATTGATCCATATATGTAGAAGTAATGTTTCCGGCAAAAACTATATCTACATTTCTTGATAAAAAATTATTTTCTTTAAAAACATCTAATAAATTTCTTCCGTGTTTTAATCTGCTGTATCTATCTTCTAAATTAAAATCAATTATTATTACTTTTACTCTTTTGCCTTTAGACATAAATTCTTTTAAAAATTCATAATCAGAAGTTTCTAATCCCCAAGCTCCTAGTAAAGTAATCGAATAAATATTGGGATTATTTAATAAATTTTCTTTTATTTCATTTGAAATTCCATTTTCTACAAGAATCATAGGAGAGGCTTTTAATTTTATTCCAAGAGAATCAGAAAATTCTTTCAAGTATTTTAAATTTTCTGAAAATGGAAGAGTTACAATAACAGAAGTAACTCCATTAATCAAGGATTTGAATGAGGCTAATTTTACAACTCTTTCAAATATAAATTCATTATCTGAAATATTTTTTATATGATTGATAATTTTAGAAAATTTTTCATAAGGAGGTAAATTAGAACCAATTATTTTGTCAAAAAAGTTTAGTTCGTTAATATAGAAATTTGAAAAAGGGTTTGAAAGTCCAGGGATTAAAATTTTTCCTTCCATATCCCGTATATCAGTATCATGTTCCGAATGTTTTTCTAATATTTTTTCAGTAAAATCTACAGAAACTATTTTATTATCTTTAATATAAATAGCACCATTTTGAATAACTTCGTTAATATCTCCGGTAAGAATCGTACAGTTAGTAAGAATCATTTTAAGAAAAACCTCCCTCGCCTTAATTTATTTTTTTGAAATAAAATTTTATTAAATCAGGAAACTTTTCAAATCTTTTTGGTTCTTTTAACATTCTATAAAGCCACTCAACTGAGAATTTTTGAAAAAAAACAGGAGCTCTTGAAATGCTATTTGAAAGCACATCAAAACTTCCACCTACTCCCATAAAAAGTCTGACATTTAAACGATTGTGATTTTTTAAAATAAATAATTCTTGTTTGGGGATTCCCATGCCAACAAATAATATATCGGTTTCTAAATTATTAATTTTTTTAATAATTTTCTCTTCATCATCATAATTAAAAAAACCATTATTATATCCGCATACAACATTGTTATAAGATAAATTGGTATTTGTAAAAGCTTTTTTTATTATTTCTTCTTGAGATCCAAGAAAAAAAACTTTATATTTTTTTAGTTCCGAAATTTTTAATAAATAATTTAAAGTATCTATTCCAGTAATTCGTTCTGTTTCGAAATTCAACTTTTTTAATTTTTTGACTACACTAACTCCATCAGGAATGTTAAAGGAAGAACTTTCGATACATTTTTTATAATCAGAATTCTTAAAATATTCCATATACATTAAAGCATTTAAAGTAATAATCCATGTTTTTTCATTTTTTTCAATAGAGTTTTCAATATATTTAAAAACATCATTTTTTTTACCTAATAAAAAATTAATGTTTTTAACATTTTGGAGAAAAACATTCAAAAGTATTCACCTCAAAATAAATAGTTGATTATTCACTTAAAATTCCTTGTAAATTTATTAATACTTAATATTATACCATGAAAATAAAAAAATTAAAATTAAATTCAATAATTTTTACTTATAATTTACAATAAAGGAGAAAGCAGAAAGTTGGTAAGGAAAAACAAATAATAGTTAATTGGTTAAATGGAAAAGCGTTTAAAATATTGAAAAGAGAAATGATACTTTAAACACAGTTTTTTATTATAATGCTTTGATGGTAAATATGGATGAAATAAAGTAGCGAG
>CAYZNB010000203.1:0-4121 GCA_964478535.1 uncultured Thermotogaceae bacterium | reverse complement strand
AAATAACGAAAAAATTACAAAAATTACGATAATATAGAAATAACATTACAAAAAAACAAGTTATTTTCTAGAATTCTTATTTGATATGGGTTATATCATATTAATGTTTCTTAAGTTTACGCCATAGCCTCAAGAGGGGAATTGATTCAAAGTCTTTTTTAATAATGTTTTGATGATAAATAATCATAAAATAAAGTAGCGAGCAATTGAGGATTTTCGTCAAAAAAACACATAGAATCTTTGAAATATTATATCATATAATCATGCCTATTTATAAGAACCCTTTTTATCAATTTGTTTAATTAAAAATAAAATGATAAAATTTAATTATAAACTTAATTATTGAGGTGATTAACAATGTCTGAAGATAGAATTGCAGTAGTTACAGGAGTTACTCGATTAAAAGGTATTGGAAAAGCTATATGTATTGAGCTGGCTAAACAAGGAATAGATATATTTTTTACATATTGGAGGCCTTATGACAAATCGATGCCTTGGAAAGTGGGAGATGATGAACCTGAAAAAATTAAAAAAGAAATTTTAAATTTTGGAATTCGATGTGAAAGTATAGAAATAGATCTAACAAATGAAAAAGCTGTTGAAACAATATTCAATACTGTAGAAAAAAAGATAGGAACAGCTTCTATACTTATAAACAATGCTACTTATAGCACAAATTCAACAATTGAAACGATTACTAATAAAGAATTAGACAATCATTATTTTGTAAATTTAAAAACAGTGATTATGCTCACTTCATTATTCGTAAAAAGATTTAAAAATAGAAGTTATGGTCGGGTTATAAACCTTACATCAGGACAAAGTTTAAGTGCAATGAGTGGGGAAATTGCATATGCAGTTACTAAAGGTGCGATTGAAACTTTTACAAAAACAATGCAACATGAACTAGCATTTAAAAATATAACTATCAATGCTGTTAATCCTGGTTTAACAGATTCTGGATGGTTAAATTCTGAATGGATGGACGAAAAGCAAATTAATATTTTTCGCAAAAGATTCCCTAAAGGTAGAATAGGTTTACCTTCCGATGCGGCAAAGCTTATAAGTTTTTTAGTTCATAAAGATGCTGATTGGATTACAGGACAAATAATACATTCGGAAGGTGGCTTTATAAGAGAAAATTACGATTGCTGATAAAAAGATTTTTTATAATCTTTAAATTTTTCAACGAAGTTTTTTAATTTTTCTTCTTCAATAGAATTTAAAGAAGAAAAATTTTCTCTTACGTTTGTCCCTATATGTATTTCATTTAATCCAATTTTTTCAAAAATCAAAGAAAAATTTTCTAACGTTACTCCACTTCCAACGAGTATTTTTATATTTGTATTTTCTAAAGTTTTATTTATTTCACATATTTTATTTAAATTATCTATAGCTTTACCAGAACCGCCTGACGTTAAAATTCTTGAAATATGATTTAGTTTGGTAATTTTTTTTACTTCTGATAAAATATCCTGACATTCATCTATAGCCCTATGAAAAGTAACCTCAAGTCCTTTACAATGTTTCAATAATTTTTCCATAACCGGAATATCAACATTATTATTTTTATCCAAAACACCAATTACAATTCCATTTGCTTTTAGTTGTTTTATTATTTCTATATCTTTTATCATACAATTTATTGAATAGTCTGAATAAACAAAATTTTGACTGTGAGGTCTTACCATAACATTCACGGGTATTGAAACAGATTTAACAACATGTTCTATTAACCCATAACTCGGTGTCAGACCTCCTTCTGATAAAGCACTTACCAATTCTATTCTATCAGCACCACATTTTTCAATAAGTATAGCTTCTTCAACAGTAGATGCGATTATCTCTAGCATTTATTTTTCTCCTAATATTTTAAATTATATAACAACTACTTTTTTTAATAAATTTTCATCTTTTAAAATTTCAGAAAAATCTTTTTTTGAAACACTTTTTATAAACTCTTCAATAATATAAACTTTATACCCTTTCTTTAAAGCTGTTTTTAATGTTGCGAGAACACAAACATCTCCTGCCAATCCAAAAATAATTAAATTTTCAATTTCATTTATTTCTAATAGAGATTGTAATTTGTTGGCAATTTTTAAATCCTGATTTTCATAAAACGCAGAATAACTCTCGCTATTATCTGTTGAGCCTTTTCTAACAAGATAATCGTAATATTTTAAAAACAATTCTCCACCATACGTTCCTTTAACACAATGAACTGGCCATTGATTGAAGGACATATGATTTTCAGAATGATTATCCTTACTAGCGTATATTCTGAAGTCATTTTTTGAACAATCTTTTAAAAAATCACTTATACTATTAATCCAATTTTCATCAGTTCCATGAACCGGCAATTCTTCTTCACATCTTAAAGTAAATCCATTTTGACAATCAACACATAAAATTGCAGTATTATATGGTTCTAAATTGAGCTTTACAATTTTTTCATAATATTTATTCATCTTTTTCATCTCCTTTTATACAGTATCTGATAAAAATATTAAAATCAATCATTTAATCAATTATATCATAAACATTTTTAGATTAATATAAAGTGTTTGGGCAGCAAAAACTAAAGGTCTTTCTATAAAGAAAGACCTTTAGTTTTAAATATATTTTCTGCCATTTGTAATTTTTCATTATCCGGTGGAAGGACATCTTCAAGCTCATATTTCAAACCTAATTCCTTCCATTTATGTTCCCCCATTTTATGAAAAGGAAGAATTTCTATCTTTTCAACATTATTTAATGTTTTTATATAATCAGCTAATTTTTCTAATTGCTCTTTTTTATCATTTAAAGTAGGAACTAAAACATGCCTTATCCAAACTGGTTTTTTTATTTCGGAAAGATACTCGGCAAATTTTAAAGTTGGGTTCAACTCTACACCGGTAATAATTTTATGAGCAGTGGCATCTATAGTTTTGATATCTAATAATACAAGATCTACATATTTTAATACCTCTTTTACTCTATCATTTAGAATATATCCTGAAGTATCTATCGCAGTATGTAAATCTTCTTCTTTAAACCTTTTCAAAATTTCCTCTAAAAAATCTAATTGCATAAGAGGTTCTCCACCGCTTACAGTCACTCCACCATTTTTTATAAAACTCTTATATTTTAAAACATGCTCAACAACAAATTCAGGAGTTCTGTGATATTTAGCATCTTTTATTTTCCAAGTATCAGGATTATGACAAAATTTACATCTTAAAGGACAACCCTGCATAAATATAACAAATCTCAATCCTGGACCATCGACAGTTCCACAAGATTCAAAAGAATGTAATTCGCCTATTATGTCCTTCATTTTATTTCACCTGCTTATATGATTAGTTGCGGCAACAGAAAATAAATGCAGCACTATATATCATTATATTTTTTGAGCAATTGTTCTGTTTATAACATCTAATTGCTGCTCTCTCGTTAATTTAATAAAATTAACAGCATATCCTGAAACCCTTATAGTTAATTGCGGATAATTTTCTGGGTGTTCCATCGCATCTTCTAATAATTCTCTATTAAATATATTTACATTTAAATGTT
Source organism: uncultured Thermotogaceae bacterium (assembly GCA_964478535.1). Classification (GTDB taxonomy): domain Bacteria; phylum Thermotogota; class Thermotogae; order Petrotogales; family Petrotogaceae; genus CAYZNB01. The sequence continues at coordinate 563 of CAYZNB010000203.1, read as the reverse complement.
GTCCGCCAGTTGGAGTAAAATATCCATCTAACAATGAAATTAAATTTTGCTGTCTTTCCTCTAATGTTTTTCCAAGAGTAGTTGGTGCGATTGAAAAAGTATATGAAATTCCATCATTTGCGTGTTCAAAAGGTAATTTTGCAACCGAAGCCAATGAAGCAACAGCACCTCTTTTATCTCTTCCGTGCATAGGATTAGCTCCCGGAGCAAAAGGTTCTCCCGATTTTCTTCCATCAGGCGTACTTCCAGTTTTTTTACCATAAACTACATTAGATGTTATAGTTAATATTGATTGAGTAGGTATAGCATTTCTGTACATTTTATGTTTTCTTAATTCATTCATGAAAAATTCGACAGTTTCTATAGCAAGGTTATCTGTTTCTTCTTCGTTATTACCAAAAGCTATATAATCTCCTTCAATTTCATAGTCAACCGCAAGACCTTCTTCATTTCTAATAACTTTAACTTTAGCATTTTTAATTGCTACAAGAGAATCTGCTATTATTGATAATCCAGCAACACCAAAAGCTTCCGTTCTTAATATTTCCGCATCATGCAAAGAC
>CAYZNB010000202.1:0-4172 GCA_964478535.1 uncultured Thermotogaceae bacterium | reverse complement strand
AACGTTTAACCAATTAACCATTATTTGTTTTTCCTGACCAACCGACCAACTGTCTACTGACCAACTTAAAAAACATATTTGCCGTAAAAGCATTATAATTTAAAAAAATTGTTTCACTTGCCCCTTTTAACTATTTAAACGTTTAACCAATTAACCATTATTTGTTTTTCCTTACCAACTTTCCGCTTTCTGCTTTATTTATTTTTCTTTACTAACATCTTTTCTTAATAATTTTTTAACTTAAAAGTTTCGTTTATAAGATACAATTAATTTATTGTATTTATAATTAACAAAAAATAATGATTTTAAGGGAGAGATTTAGCGTGAATTTCAAAACTTTTAGAGGTAGAGTTTTATTGATGTTTATTTTAACAACGTCTATTTTGTTGTCTGGGTTAACTTTGGTAACTTTTTTCTCGGTAAAAAACACTGTAACTCCTGTAATTGAGGAAATGGTATCTGAAATAGTAAGGTCAAGAAGCGAGCAAATGAGCGATTTTGTTCTTGAAAGAATAGAAGATGTGAAGTATTTAGCTTTAAATGATGAAATTAGAGCTTTAAATGTAGAAAGCTCTATGGAAATATTAAGAGACTTTATGTCTCAAAATAGTAATGAGATTTATGAAATTATGTTTATAACAGATGTTACTGGAAAAAGCTATACTACAGCAAATATAGAAACTAACATTTCTATGAGAGATTATTTTCAAGATATAGTTATTAGAAAAACTAAAGATTATGATGTTTCACAACCTGTAGTTTCAGCATCAACAGGAAAGCTAATTTATGTTATTGCACATTCATTAAAAAATGATAGAAATGAAGTCGTAGGACTTATAGGAGCAACTGTTGAGTTGCAAAATATGGCTTCTATGATAGATAATATGAGTGTTGGAGAAGCAGCTTTTTCTATGCTTGTTGATGGAACAGGGGCAGTTTTATATCATCCAAACAATGATTTTATAATGAAACTTAATCTTTTAGAATCAGATAAAGCAGGATATTCTGGATTAGATCAAATAGGAAAAGATATGATAAAAGGAAATTTAGGAAACAAAATGTTTATCGGAGCAGATGGAAATAAAACTTTTGCTTTTTATATGCCGATAGAAAATACCCCTAATTGGTCTTTAGCAATGGTAATTCCTATTAGACAAATGAATGCAGTTAGTGATAGCATGTTGAAAATTCTATTGATTTTAGTCACTTTAGTTTTACTAATTCTTGTTTTCATTTCTATAGTTGTAGGTAATTCTTTATCTAAACCTGTAAAAAGTTTGTCCGGAATTATAAAGAAAATATCAGATAATGATTTATCTTACGATAAAAATAGCGAAGAAATGTTGAACTTTTATAAATATTTAAAAAGAAGAGATGAGATAGGCGAAATTTCTAAATCGATTAATAATTTGCATATAAATATGATTAATATAGTCAAAAGCATAAAAGAATCTTCTGAAAATATCAATGGAGCTTCTAATGATTTGGCATCACTTGCCGAAGAATCAAGTGCAACAAGTGAAGAATTATCAAGTGGTGCAGATGAAATTACTAATAATGTTCAAAATACTTCTAATTCTATAGAAAATGTTAGTGTTGGTGTAGAAGAAGTTGCTTCTTCAGCACAAAATGTATCAAAAGTTGCTCAGGGATTATCAGAGAGTTCTGAAAAAGTTCTTAATTATTCAGAGCATGGCTTGGGAAGTCTTAAAGAAATAGTTGAAGAAATAAAAAAAGCATCTTCTCAATCTAAAGATACTGCACAAGTTGTAAGAATAGTAGAACAAAAATCGCATAATATAGGTGAAATAGTTGAAAAAATAAATAGTATATCTGAACAAACAAACTTACTTGCACTTAATGCAGCTATAGAAGCAGCAAGAGCAGGAGAAGCAGGAAAAGGTTTTGCTGTAGTTGCAGACGAAATAAGAAAACTTGCAGAACAAAGTAAAACAACTACATCTGAAATAGAAAGTATATTGAAAGAAATAAAAGATGGAGCTCAAAGAGCGGATAAAGCTACTGATAGTACCGTAGAAATAGTTAATAACATTTCTAATAAAGCAGAAGGTATAATAAAAGAATTTACAGAAATAATAGAAAGTATTCAAACTATAAATGTTTCAATAGAAAATTTGACTGCAACAAGCGAAGAGCAAAGTGCATCATCTCAAGAAATATCGAGTTCTGTTGAATCTTCGGTAAAAGCGGTTAAAGATATAACTACTCAAATAACGGAAATGGCAAAAGGTATAGAACAACAAGCAGAAGCATCACAGCAAGTTAGTGCGAATAGTGAAGAGTTAAGTGCACTTGCAGGTAGTTTGGTAGATATTGTAAATAAGTTTAAATTATAAAAAGTTGAGCCTTAAAGGCTCAACTTTTTTATATATTCCAATTACCGTTTTTGAAAATAAAAATGCTTTCTCCGGATTTTGTAATTCCCTCTATAGTCATATCTTTAGATCCAATCATAAAATCTACGTGAGTAAGGCTTACATTACCACCAGCATTTTGAAAATCTTCTTTATTCATTTTTTGTCCATTTTTTATACATATTGGATAAGAAGAACCTATCGCAAAATGACATGAAGCATTTTCATCAAATAAAGTGTTATAAAATAAAATATTAGAATTAGATATTGGTGAATTGTGAGGAACGAGCGCGACTTCGCCAATCATTGATGCTCCCTCATCAGTGTTTACCAAATCTTGTAAAATCTGTTGGCCTTTTTCTGCTTTAACTTCTACCACTTTTCCTTCTTTAAAAGTTAGAGAAAAATTTTCTATTTTGTTTCCGCCATAAACAAGTGGTTTAGTGCTTGAAACTATACCATCAACTCTATTTTTATGAGGCGTACTGAAAATTTCTTCTGTAGGAATATTTGGAATAAATTCAACTCCATCATTATTTTTTAAAGCGCCTCCTACCCAAACATGATTTTCAGGCATTCCTAAAGTTATATCTGTTCCTTTTGCTTTAAAAATTAAACGATCAAATTGTTTTTCATTCATATAATCAATTTTTTCTTTTAAAATTTTATTGTGATCTTCCCAAGATTTTACAGGGTCAACTTCATTCATTCTACAAACATTAAAGATGCTTTCCCATAATTTTTCAACATTTTCTTCTGAATTTTCAAGTTCAAAAACTTTTTTTGCCCACGATTTTGTAGGTGTTGAAACTACGCACCAGCTCACATCACCTTTTTGTGTGTATTCACGGAATTTTTCCATAGCTTTAGAATTAGCTTTCTGAGCCATTGCAATTCTTTTTGGATCAATATCTTTAAGAAGTTCTGGATCACTTGCTGCAACAGATAAAAACGCAGCACCTTTTTCAGCGAATTCTTCAAACCCTTTTACTTTCCACATATTAACTTCTTGAAGAGTTTCTTCTGAAACGTGTGTAAATCTCAAAAGACTTACTATATCATCTCTCCACTCTATATAAACATCTTTTGCACCTGCTTCGTAAGCAGATTCTGCAGCTAATCTTACAAAATCAGCTGTTTCAATTGGAGCGTTTATTACTAGTATTTGGTCTTTTTGAATGTTAATGCCAACTCTTACAGCTACATCTGCATATTTTTTTAATTTTTTTTCAAAGTCAATCATAAAAAGTCCTCCTATTATTTTGTGCGATAAGCACAATTATGTTATTTTTGTTATTCTATGTAATTTTTTGTGTTTATTACTTTAGAAAGTTGTTTAGTAGAAAGGAAAATCATTTTAATACTCACCGTTTTTTGATTTTAATGTAGTGTAACAGCCACGCTGCACTATGCACGGCGTTACAGCACAGGCAAAAACATTCATCTTTTGCGTTAAACAATGGTTAAACGATGGTTCAACTACCGTTCAACTATCGTTCCCAAGGAGGCACGGCGTTACAGCACTCATGACAATGTTGGTCAATAGAAAGTTGATCAGAAATAACACTGAAACAAGCTTCAGTGTTTAATTCCCCTCTTGAGGGTTGGCAACCGAAGGTTGACGGGGTGGACAGGTTTTTGTAATTTCTTTTTCGTTTAATAATGAAGGGGTAAACATTGGATAAAATAAATCGCTCACAAAATCAAATTTTCTAAAAAACAAATTTCGCTCGGTCAAAAATTACTAAAAATAGCAAACTCGCTACGCTCAGACATGCTATTTTCTTACGCATTTTT
>CAYZNB010000201.1:0-4371 GCA_964478535.1 uncultured Thermotogaceae bacterium | reverse complement strand
GCCTGTGCTGTAACGCCGTGCAAAGTTCAGCGTGGCTGTTACACTACATTAAAAGTACAAAACGGTAATTATAAAAATATTTTTTCTTTATCAAAATATAATAACAATTTTTCATTTAAAAAATTTAATATCATTGATTTTTCTTCATAACTGTTAGAAATTATCCCGGATTTATTATAATAAGGTCGAAATATTATTTGACTATTAGAATTTTTTTTAATTTTTTTATAATAATCTATAGGCATTCTGAAAACACCTATACTTATTTCCGAAATATTTTCATTTTTCAATTCTTTCCCTATATAATGAATAAAATCTTCATACACATTTTTCCAACCTTCAAACATTAATGCAGGATCTATTGATATTCTTATCTTCCAACCATTTTTTATATATTGTTTTATAGTTTTAATTCTTTTTTCAAGAGAAGGTGTATTTTTTTCAAAGTTATCTATAACAAATTGCGGTAATAAAGTCCAACCAAAAATTATTTTATTATCAAATCCATTATTTTTTATTTTCATATCTAATATACTTTTAGTTCTTATTTCCACACTCAAATTATTATTTTTCAAAGAATAATCAATCCATTTTTTTGTAAAAGGATATAAGAAATCAAACGCCATAAGATCTGTATCATATGAAAGCGTAAGATATATTTTTTTTGATTCTGAAATTTTATCAACTTCTTTAAAAAAGTCTTCTATATTAACAAAAACAACAATATTTGCAGAATTATACATCCCTTGAAGATAACAATAATCGCATGAAAAAAAACAATTTAAAATATTTGAAGTATAATAAAAATTTTCATTATTAAAATCATGACACAAATCAGAACCTTCGTAAATATAATTATCTTCTTTTTTTGCAAGAATTAATTTAGGACTATTTTTTTGATAGCTGAACAATTGTGTAGAAGGTGAAAAAACATTTTTATAATGTTTTATATAAATAATCTTTGATTTTTTTAACTTTTTTAAAATTTCAACAGTAATATTATGATCTTTAATTTTTTCTTCTACATAAACATGAGAAAAATAATTATTTATACAATCTGTTTTTAAGCTCATCAAAAATCTTATTCCTTTCTTTTTTATGTTTAAATTCAAATGAAAATAAAAAATTAAAATATTCTTTATAAATTTCTTTACCTTGCGATTTTAAAAATAAAAATATATTTTCCAGTTCATTTTTTTGATAAAATGTCAATTTTAAAAATTCTGATATTTTTAAAATAATTTCATTCTCTTTTTCATCAAGTAAAAAAGTATTAATTTTTAGGATACACGTTTCTAAAAACAAATCAATTTTTTCTATATTTTTATTAATTAAATCAAAAACAAAATCTTTATTTAAACTTTCTACATTTAAATAATCTGAAACAATTTTTACAACTTTAATTTGATGATTTTTAAAAAATTTAGATGCAACTTGATAAAATGCTGAAGCCTCCATATCTACAAAATCTATATTTCCATATTTAATTTCTTCTTTTTTTAGAATTTTTGAAACAGTTAAAATCGTTCCTTCATCAAAAAAATTTTTTACAGTTAAATCGGTAAAATTTTCAATATCAGAATCATTATCTAATATTTTTGAACAATAAACAATATCCGAAATTTTTATTTTTTCATTTAAACTACCGCATATTCCTATATTAATTATAACATCTTCATAATTTATTTTTTTATCTTTAAGCATATAAGAAACCGCAGCTGCTACATTGATTTTACCAACTCCACTAATAATAAGAGTCATTCTTTCATTTTCAAATATATTAAAATATTTATCATTACTTTTTTTTAAATTATAAAATTTTATTAAAGGATCTGCTTCTATTTTTAAAGCACATACAATAAATTTCATTTTTTCACCTAACCATTTTATGTTTTTCCTTTTCAACTTTTTATCTTTTAAATACAACATTAAAACCATTATATCATTACACAAAAAATTAATATTAAGAAATAATAATTTTATTATGAAATTTTTTAACTTTTTCTCTGAAAAGTGTTATAATAAGAAAAAGAATATATTTTCAATATTATTATAATAAAAAAAATTGGAGGGAACAACTTGTTTTTAGCTGTTTCTATTTTGCCTATTGCTTTAGGAATATTGGCTTATATTTTTAATAAACATCATAAAAAATTTCTTATATTTTCATATATAATTACATTCATTATTCTTATAATTTCAAAAGAAGGCTCGGTAGTTGCTGGCGGTTGGGATTATTTAAAAGGAATAGAGTTTGTTTTCAATGGCGAAACGAGAATACTTTTAATAAGCTTTTTTGTGTTTTCCGTTATTATGTATTTAAGAATTCATAAGATATATGGTTATGAATTTACCTTAATGTGGCTTATACTTAACGGAAGCATCAACAGTTTTTTCATGAGTCGTGACTTTTTTAATATTTACGTACATTTCGAATTAATTTCTATGATAATATTTTTGATGATGGCTATAGATAAAAATTCAAAAAGAATTTGGGCGTCTTTAAAGTATATGATAATGAGTGCCGTTGCTCTTGATTTTTATTTAATCGGAATAGCTTTCTTATATTCAAAAACAGGTACTCTTAACATAACTGCGAGTATAGAACATGAATTCCCTATATTTGCCGCAACATTTTTAATAATAGGACTTCTTATAAAATCTGGAGTTGTTTTTTTAAGCGGTTGGCTTCCAGATGCTCATGGAGAAGCCGCAAGAGGAATTTCACCTATATTATCAGGTGTGCTTGTAAAAATGGGGTTATATGTTATTTACTTAATTTCTCCTGGTTTAAACAGCTTATTTTTAAATTTTTTATTTTATTTTGGATTAGTTTCAGCTTTAATAGCTTCATTTTTAACAGTCATTCAAAATGATTTAAAAAAAGTTCTCGCATACTCTACAATGACTCAAATGAGTTATGGAATAATGCTTATTGCAGTAAGACCTGAATTTTTTGTATTTTTTATAATTTATCATATGTTTTCAAAAGGTTTCATATTTGCATTAGCTGAAGACATATATCAAAAATACGGCACAAAATCTCTCGATGAATTAAAAGGTAAAGTTTTATCTTTTGGTCAATATATATTTTTTGCACTTTTATTAATAAATATGAGCGGGATTTTTCCTTCAAGCATGTTTATTTTTAAAAAAGCTATGTATTCTCCAATAATTCTTGATTTAAATCTTATATTTTTTGGAATTTACTTTATAAAAGTTATGACTACTTTTAAAACTAACTTTAAATTGCAAATAAAATATATTTATATTTTCATTTTCGTTGCAGCTTCAATATTTTTAAATTATTATTTAGTAGAAATAGAATTCAAAATTATTATTTTACAATATTCACTTTTTATTTTAGGCACTTTATTGTATTCAAGGCAATTAAAAAATAAAAATTTAATTTTTGAAATCCACAAACTTGATAGATCTATAATATATCAACTTACGTTTATACTTTTTCTAATGTTAATGGAAATATTTATAAAAATATAAAAAAGCACGTTTTTTAACGTGCTTTTTATTTTTATAATTCTGGTAAAATATTTGAGTTTATCTTTTTTAACCCTAAAACAACAATTATAGAGATTATAAGCCCCGTCATAAATTGAAATATATTCCAAGGAATTCCAAATACAGCAACAACATAACTACCATACAATATCTTTTCTGTAATGAAATAACCTAAAGTCATCCATAACCCAGCTAAAGTCATTCCATAAATTGTAGTAAAATTCAAGAATTTTATATTTTTCTTTTTCAAAAAATAAGAAACTATAAAACACAAAACGAATACTATTATTATTGCAGTAACTATTGAAATTTGAAACTTGGTAACAGTTTTTACCATTTCAGAAGCATTAGATAATTCTAATTCCTCGAGAATTGCTGTGTCATTATCAACACGAACTGCGTTTTTTAAACTATTTGAATAAGTAATTGTAAATATAGCTGCAAATACCCATACCGCAATTGAAACAGCGTTAATTACTGTTTTCAAAGTTTTGTTTTCTTTCTTTTTCAAATCTTTTACTAAAAAACCTATTAAAGCTCCCATAAAAAATTTTATAATAAGCGTTGGAAAAGCCCACATAGCATATCCACCAAGAAGATCTGCTAAAGCAGATCCAAATCCACCTGCTATTCCACCAATTTTCCATCCAAAAAGAATCGCAGCTATAAAAATCATGCTATCGCCTAAATGAACATATCCTTGAGTAAAAGGAATAGGAATTTTAATAGAAAAAGTTGCTATAAATACTAATGCTATCATTAACCCTGCATAAATAATATTCTTTACTTTCAAAAAAATCTCTCCCTCTTTAAAATAAGATTATTTAACTAAATCAAGCTTATTCTTAGAAA
>CAYZNB010000200.1:0-4650 GCA_964478535.1 uncultured Thermotogaceae bacterium | reverse complement strand
TACTTTTTGTAATAATGTTTAGTGTTATTGGTATTTACGTGAAGAAGGTGTTAAAATGGTAAGAAAGAAATCAATATTTAGAAAGATAGGTTTTTGGGCATTAATTTTAATTGTAGTAGTTTTTGTTGCATATCCCTTTGCATACATGATATCTGTATCTTTTAGATATGATTCAGATGCATTTGAACCCGGATTAATTCCTGAAAGACCTACCTTTGATACTTATTTACAACTTTTAGGATTTAAACAATCTATAAGGGAAGAATTATCTCAAGAGCAAAAACAGTTACAGGAATTAGTCAAGCATTTGCCACCCGAAATGCAGGAACAAATACTTGGAGATATTGCAGCACAAAGAAAAAAAGAATCTTTTCCATTTATAAGATTTTTTAGAAACAGTTTATTTCTTGCAGGAATAAGTGCTTTTGTAAGTGTTGTTATTTCTATACTTGGAGCATATGCTTTTTCAAGAATATGGTTTCCGGGAAGATCCGTAGTACAAAGAGGAACACTGTTAGTATATTTATTTGGTGGAACTATTTTGGCAGTTCCGCTTTATCAAATATTTGTTAATGCGGGACTTATGGGGACAGGAGTTAAAGGAACTTTGGCACTTTTTGTGATATATATTGTGCAAACTCTTCCGGTGTCTTTATATATGTTAGGGAATTATTTTAGAACTATTCCAGAAACAATTGAAGAGGCAGCAAAAATAGATGGGAGTTCAAGAATAGGAGTAATAATTAGAATAATAATACCTTTATCTATGCCAGCAATTATAACAGTATATATTTACGCATTTATGATTGCATGGAACGAATATCTCTTTGCCTCAATTTTTGTTAGACCTTATCCACAGTTTCATACTCTTCCGATAGGATTAACAGAAATTTTTTATTCTGAACATGCAATTTGGGCAAAAATGATGGCAGCATCTGTTATGACTTCAGTACCCGTTGTTTTTTTATTTATGGTAATGCAGAAGTATTTGACTGGTGGATTAATGGCAGGAGGAGTTAAAGAATAAATGAGTTTGGAAGGTGATTATGATGGTAATTCAAAAACTTAAGGGCATATATAATTCTTTATCGGCATCTGAAAAAAAAGTTGCTAATTATATTATTGAAAGACCAGGAGATGTAATACATTACAGCATTACAGAACTTGCACATTGGTCTGAAGTTAGTGAAACTACTGTTTATAGACTTATTAAAAAAATTGATTATACAGGATATCAAGATTTTAAAATTTCTCTTGTAAAACAATTAAGTTCTCCTGAAATAAACCCTGAAGAAGGAGAAGAAGATATTTTTTCTGATGTTTATACAAAAACTAAAAATATGCTTGAGTACACTTATAAAAATATAGATAAAGAAAAAATCAATATCGTTGCTGAAAAAATAAAAAAGGCCAAAAAAGTTCTTTTTTATGCAGTTGGGAGATCTTACTCAGTAGCTTTAGATATGAGTCTGAAATTAGCAGCTCTTGGCATCAGTTCTGAAGCTTATTCTGATCCTCACATGCAAGTTATGGCAGGAGCTGCGGTTAACAAAGATAGTTTAGTGATTTCAATAAGCCATTCAGGAATGATAAGAGATGTATACAAATCAACCGAAGTGGCAAAAAATGCAGGAGCTTTTGCCGTATCTATAACCTCAGGAGTGAATTCTCCACTTAGTAAAATTGCAGATTTAAAGATATATACTGCTGCAAATCATCCTGATGAAAATGAACACACTTATAACAGAATAACAGAAATGTTTATTTTAGATATTATTTATAGAGTTCTTGTACAGAAAATGAAACCAGAAAAACATTTTGAAAAATTAAACGAAATAACAAATACAAAAAGATTTTAAGGTGATAAAATAATGGATAAAGAAAAAAAGATAAAAAACAGATTAGAAAAAATTTATAAAAACAGTTCTGAATATTTATTTTCAAAGATTCTAGAAAAAATAAACGAATTTAATAGTAAAATGGCAAAAAAAGAAAAATATGTTTTGGATGAAAAAAAATCTGTGCTCATAGCATATGGAGATTCAATAAAAAATAATGGAAACTCTTTAGAAACCCTTGAAAATTTTATGAAATTGTTTGTTGGAGATTCAATAAATACAATACATATTCTTCCTTTTTTTCCTTATTCATCTGATGATGGGTTTTCTGTTATTGATTATAAAAAAGTAAATCCTGATTTAGGAGATTGGCAAAATATAAAAAATTTATCTAAAAGTTATTATTTAATGTTTGATGCGGTTATAAACCATATTTCTTCAAAAAGCGATTGGTTTAAAGCTTTTTTGAATGGTGAAGATAAATATAAAGATTATTTTATTGTAGAAAACCCTGAAGTAGATTTATCAAAAGTCACAAGACCTCGAGTATTTCCGTTATTATCAAAGTATGAAACAAAAAATGGTTTAAAATATGTTTGGACTACATTTTCAGATGATCAAATAGATTTAAATTATAAAAATCCAGAATTATTATTAGATATAATAGATATTCTTCTTTTTTATGTTTCAAATGGGGCAACCTTATTAAGGCTTGATGCAATTGGATATTTGTGGAAAAAAGTTGGTAGTAACTGTATACACCTTGAAGAAACTCATGAAATAATAAAACTTTTTAAAGATATATTTGATTTATTAAATAGGAAAGTTATAATTATCACTGAAACAAACGTACCTCATAAAGAAAATATAAGTTATTTTGGAAATGGAAATGATGAAGCTCAAATGGTTTATAATTTTTCGTTAGCACCTTTAATTTTAAACGCATTTCAAGCACATTCTTCGAAAAACATTTCAAAATGGATTAGAAGTTTAGAGTATCCGTCTGAAGAAACGACTTTCTTTAATTTTTTAGCTTCTCATGATGGGATAGGGCTTCTTCCGGTAAAAGATATATTAGATGAAAAAGAAATAAACATTTTGATTGAAAAAGTTAAAAAAAATAACGGAAAAATATCTTATAAAAAAAATTCTGATGGAACAAATTCTCCTTATGAAATGAATATAAATTACTTTGATGCTTTGTATGATTCTACTGAATCAGAAGAACAAAATATAAGAAAATTTCTAGGAGCGTATTTTATAGCTTTTTCTTTAAGAGGCGTACCTGGTATTTATATTCACAGTCTTATAGGTTCTAGAAACTGGAAAGAAGGTGTGGAAAAACAAAAACATAATAGAGCTATAAATAGAGAAAAAATTAATTATGAACACCTTCTCAAAGAGCTTAGTGACAAAAAAAGCTTTAGACATAAAATTTTTACAAATATGAAAGAAATGCTAGAAATAAGAAAAAATTACAAATCTTTTTCGCCTGTTTCTGAACAAGAAATTTTAGATTCGGAAGAAGGAATTTTAGTTATTAAAAGAATTAATAAAGACGAGAAAATTTATTGTATAATAAATTTAACTCCCGATAGAAAAATATTGAATTTGTCTTCTGTTAATTTATTTGAAGAAAGTGTCAATTTATTGAATAATGAGATAATAAAAGAAATTCTAAAACTAGAATCTTATGAGTATGTATGGTTAAAAATATAGAAAAATCCCCGCATATGCGGGGATTTTATTATTTGTTTTTAGCTCTTTTCAAATGATCAAAATTTAAGTTTAAACCTCTATTTTCAATAAGTTTTATCATAACAGCATAAATAGGAATCTGTATCGCTTGAGTTATTGCTCTTGGAATGAATAAAACTTTAAAAGGAGCACCAAAAAGAACACTAATTAAATAAGGAACTAGTAAAACAGAAGTAATTATTTGACCAACAGCAACACACAAAATTAAATAGAAAATTTTGTACTGTTTTTTAAACACATAAAAAAATAGAAATCCTGGAATAATTCCTGTTAATGCTGAAGTGAGTGTAAAGTGAGGCATATAAGCACCCATAGGATTTATAAAAAAACCTATTAAGTCTGCTACAGCTCCTATAATTCCGCCTGCTACAGGCCCAAGAATTATACCCCCAAAAATTATTGGAAACCCTCCAAAACCTATTCTGACACCTTCCACATTTCCCATAGGAATTCTTATACTTAAAACTCTAGTTAAAATAATCGAAAGACCTACTAATAAAGAAATGTATACTAATTTTTTCGTCATATTTTTCACCTCCTTTCTTCGGATAACGACAGAAAAACCGTTCACCAAAGAAAGAAGAATCTTTGATGACAGCGGACGCAACGCCATACCGCAGCCTTATTAATAAGACATTTCGTTCAGAGGCAACGTCCCATCCTCTGACACTAAAACGCATGACGCCTACTCTATCATTTGTCTGAATTCTATCATATGAAAGTAAAAAATATATAACATAAATATATAGATAATAATTATTCATATGTTTTGTGAAATTTGAGTCGGTAAAAAAGTCTTATGATTCTTCTAATTTGTAAAAAAATAAAATTAATTTAAAATAAAATAAAATAATTAAATTCAGCTGATTTTAAAATATTTTTCTGAAACCATTTCTAAAAGAGCGTTATAAGAATTTTTTTTCATTTCTTTCACGGTTTGTAATTATAACTTTTCGGTTAACAGATAAAACTCTTTCTAAAAAACAATTATAGCGATCTGCATTTTTTGGTATTTCAACTTAGATTTAGTATTATTACTTAATTTATAATATTT
>CAYZNB010000199.1:0-4675 GCA_964478535.1 uncultured Thermotogaceae bacterium | reverse complement strand
ATTTTATTCCATTAACCCCTAAAACTTCAGAACCTAAAAACTCTTTGTATTCTTCGTTTGTTCTTATTATATAATAAACTCCATCGAAACTTTTAATTTCTATTGGGAAAAAATACTTTTCATCAAATTCAGGCCAAACTCCCAAATGACCTTCGCTGACAAAATTTGTTAATCTCATAAGATTTAAAATGATCTGCTGATCTGTCATATTTTCAACATTATCTAAAATAAAACTATACAAATCATAAAATCCTTCAATATCTCTCACTCTATCATTTAGTAAATAAGCAGAAAAAGCAGCATGTTTAAAAAATTCAATATCTTCTTTCCATTGTTCGGCAGTTAATGAGTTTGAAAAAACAGTTGAAAACATCATTCCTAATAGAATGAATATTATAATTATTTTTTTCATTTTATCCTCCGATTATTCTTATATTTAAACCAGTATCTTAATAAGATACTGGTAAAATATAGGGGCATATTTTTAATTCGTTAGTTTATTGTAAAGGACAAGGATTATAACCCCAACCACAAGTATCTTTATTTTAACAGGTTGGATTAAATAGATGTTCCTGACAAGGCATAGGCTCTTCCAGTGGTAAACAAACAGTAGCCGGATTTAATTCAATTGGATTTCCACAATTACCTTGCCATTCAGGATTAATTTTGTCATCCCACCCTGGCGGATGTGAGTGCTGACCATAATTAAAGTTATTTAAATTTATTATTCTATTGTTCATAATTATCCTCCTAATTTTATTTTGTTACCCCTATATTTTTAAATTTTTTATTTATAATACTAACGAATTTAGAATAAAATCTTATTATTATTAATTTGTTTTAAACGTTTCAGATGAGTTTTTTAGTAAAAGTCTATTCATTAAATTTTTTCTGGAATTTTCTGATTATTTTCTTTATAAAGTGTAGCTATCATAGCTACTGTAAGTCTTAATGAAATTTTATACTTGTCACAGAATGTTTTCTTATTTTTTTTATTAAAGTTTTTAGATGCTTCTTGTTCTTGAAAACACCCTCCAAAACAGAAGTTTCTTATCCAACATTTATTACACTCTGCCTCTAAATAATTATCGTAGTTTAAATATTTTTTTATTTTTGATTCTATAACCTTTATATATTCATTATTTGAAATATTATATATATTACCGATTTTAAATATATCAGTCCCAGCCATCCTGTGACACATATGTATATCTCCGTTTGAAGATATTGTTATCATACTGCTCCCAGCACTACAATATAATTTTTTTTGTTTTTTCTCTTTTAGTACTTTGATAACAGCATTTATAGATTCAGGCATTTTTTTAATATCTTTATTTAATAAAAAATCTTCTATAAAATCTTCTATTATATTTTCAAAAATTTCATTGCTAGGGATTAATTCTTCTTTGTTTTTATCAGAAATTTGTTTAAAGCTATATATAGAAGAACCATAATGATAATTCATATTTTCTAAGATATTTTTTTTTGCATTAAATTTTGTTAAAGTACCTCTAATAGAATAATTAATCTTATTTTTCTTCAAAATTTCTACATTTTTTTTAAATAATTTATTTATATCTTCTCCGTTTTTAGTTTGTCTAAGTTTACTGTTTAATTTTTCATCCGTAGAATCCATACTTAACATTACTGAAATATTTTTTTCTTTAAAGAATTTTGCTATTTTTTCAGTTATTAAGGTGCCGTTTGTAATAATAGAAAATTTTGCATTAATTTTTTTGGTTTCTACATAATTTACAATTTTTTGAATTAGATCAAAATTCATTAAAGGTTCTCCTCCAAAAAAACATATAGAAATCACTATATAATTATTTTCAGAATAAAAATCTAAAGTTTTTTTAGCTGTTTCAAAAGTCATTAAAGACTCATTTCCGTATGTTCCTTCATCTCCATAGCAATATATACATTTCATATTACATGTTTGAGCGACATTTAAATTTATTGAAATATATTTTGAAACAGTTCTTTCCTTTAAATAATTTTTAAAATAATCTTCTGAAGAATTTTCCTCAAGTAACTTTTTAATATCCGAATCTAAAAATTCAAAAATTCCGTCATTATTATATTTTTCCAAATCTTTATAAACATCATCATCTATCAAATAATAATTTAATGTTTTTGGAAAAAATATTACATTACTGTCAAATTTTTTTATTAATTCATATTCATGTGTTTTACTCACGAACTATCACCTCTTTTTTGAATTTTTTTTCATTAATATTTTTAAAATAAATATAATTATCTGCTATAGATAAAGTTGTTTTTCTATGAGAAATTAAAATTATAGTTTTAGTTTTTGATAATTCTTTAATTGTATGAAGAATAATTTTTTCTGAAAAACTATCTACTGAAGAAGTTATTTCATCAAATATATAAATTTCTCTTTTTCTTAATAATGCTCGTGCTAAAGATAGTTTTTGTTTTTGTCCTGCGGAAAATTCTGTTCCAGAGTATCCTAAAATAGAATCATATTTTTGAGGTAAACTATTAATATAATCATGTATATTAACTTTTTGACAAACAGATATTATTTCATCTTCAGTAACTTCAGGACTTTCAATTAATAAATTTTCTTTTATAGTACCATTGAAAAAAAAAGATTCTTGAGTTACAAATACAATATTGTTAAATTTATTTTCAATAGAAATATTTTTATAATCTGTATTACCTAGAACTATTGTTCCTTCATAATTATCATATAATCCCATTATTATCGAAACAAGAGTAGTTTTACCGCAACCACTTAACCCTGCAATTACATTTATTTTCTTTTTTTCTATTTTAGTATTCAAATTTTCTATAATATTACAAGAATGATTATATTTAAAATAAAGGTTATGTATTAATAAATTTTCTTTAAACAAAAACGTCTTATCTTCGATATTTTCATTATTTTCAAAAACTTTTTTTGTTTCGTGTTTTTCTAAAAACTCAAAAACCCTTTTTAATGAAATTATTGATTTATGTATTTTTATGTTTAAAGTAGAAATTTTAAATAATGCTGATGAAAACATTGCGGAATATGAATTAAAAGCTACAAGATTACCTAATGTAAGATTATTTTCTAAAATAAAATACATTCCTAATAAAATTATTCCTAAATTTCCAAATATTCCTATTATAGTAGAAATAGATGCACCAATAGTTGAAAAAATTGTTTTTTTTAGATTTAAAACATATAAGCTTGATAATATGTTCTTATATTTTTCTATAACTTTTTTTTCAGAAGTAAAAATTTTTATTGTTTTGAATCCATTTAAAATCTCTTGAAAATATGATAAGTAATTATCTCTTTCTGTTTTAAATTCTTGATGTTTGTTTTTAATTTTTTTTCCAAAGAAATTATTAAAAATTAGAGATATTGGAAAAAGAGCTATCAAAAATAGTGTCATAAAAATATTTATTTTAAAAAGTAAATAACCAATAAATATTATAGTTCCAACATCTATTATTAAAGAATAAATCTCTGAAGTAAGTATATTCGAAAAAACTTTTACATCACTTTCAATTTTTTCAATAAATTCTCCTTTTTGAATTGAATCAAATTTTTGAACATTCATATTTAACATGTTATTAAATAATTTAATTTTTAGTGAATTTTCTAAAGAAATACTCATTTTAGTATTTAAATAAGTTTTTATTATTCCTAAAAATAATGAAAATAATCCCAATGCACCAATAATTAAAATCATTTTTAAAACATACGAAAAATCCTGAAAAGTTAACGCATCAATTATTTTCCCGAAAAAGAGTGGTTGCAGCGAAGATAATATCATTGCAACTAACATAATAGTCATGACAAACCAAAATTGAATTTTATAAGGTTTTAAATAAACAAAAACTTTTTTTAATAATTTTAAATACTCTTTAGTTGTTTTCATAAATTAAGAACTCCTAAAATTATGTTTTGAAAATAATATTTATTCTCTGTAAAAAACATGGGTAAAATAAATTTATATTTTCATCAAATTTGAAGATATATCATTATAAATTTGAGAATTTCCTATTAATAATATTAACATATTTTTTTAATTAGAACAAACTTTAAAAAAGCTAAAATTAACTTATTAAGAATAAAAAAATTTGATTAAACACTGAAATATTAAAAATTCCTTTAATTAAATTTTGGTTAAATTTAATTAATTTTATAAAAAAAACAAAATATTTTTCTAAATAAAATATAATTTTAATTTAGAAAAAATCGATTTATAGAATTTTTTAATTCAATCAATTAAATTGTTGATTTTATCATTAATTTTAAAAAAGGATTATCGCATTTATCACCAACACTTTTTGTATGATTTATTGTGAAATTATTATAAGTGAAGTGATGATACTAAATCTAAGTTGAAATCCCAAAAAATGACGATCGCTATAATCATTTTTTAGATTGGTTTGTATCAGTTAACAAAATGTTAACAATAACATGAAATGGGGTAAGATGGTAAAAAAAACTTTAAAAGCCTCTTTAAAAAAGGATTAGGGTATTATTTTTTTATTTTTTCGGTATAAGTTTTAAAACGTTTATTAAAAAAGATAACTAGAATAAGAATAAAAAATACAAAAAATCCCGCATTATGCGAGATTTTTTGTATGATTATTTCCAATGAATTAAAAAACAATATTTAAAAGATTAAACTCAGTATCATAAATAAAC
>CAYZNB010000198.1:2612-4747 GCA_964478535.1 uncultured Thermotogaceae bacterium | reverse complement strand
TTTGATATGGGTTATATAATCCCCAAATTTCTTAAGTTTACGCCATAGCTCTTGAAGGGTGGCAACCGAAGGTTGACGGGGTGGACAGCATTTAAATGTAGTGTAACAGCCACGCTGAACTTTGCACAGCGTTACAGCACTTATGATAACTTTGGTATTTTATTAGATAGTTTTAGGAAAATCATTAAAAGAAATTCCTTTCAACTAACTACTAGTCATTAACCAACTTAAAAACCTTTCCACTTGAAGCCAGAGGTCTCGATATGTTATAATAAAAATATATGAAATTTTTTTCATAACGATAAAAGGGAGGAATAAAAATGGGCTTTAAAAAAATTGTAGAATGCGTACCGAATTTTAGTGAAGGTAGAGATTTAGACAAAATTGAGAAAATTGTGCAAGCATTTAGAGGTAAAGAAGGAGTAAAATTATTAGATTACTCTTCTGATGCTGATCATAACAGAAGTGTTGTTACAGTTGTTGGAGAACCACAAGCTTTAAAAAATGCTGTAGTAGAAGCAATCGGAAAAGCTATTGAATTGATTGATATGAACGGTCATGATGGCCAACATCCAAGAATGGGTGCTGTTGATGTAGTTCCGTTTATTCCTATAAAAGATATAGATATAAAAGAATGCGTTGAATTATCAAAAGAAGTTGCAAAAGAAATATATGAAAAATTTAAAATGCCTTCTTTTTTATATGAAAAATCAGCTTCAACTAAAGAAAGAGAAAACTTAGCAAAAATAAGAAAAGGCGAATACGAAGGTATGAGTGAAAAAATACAGAAAGCACAGTGGAAACCAGATTTTGGTACAGAATTACATCCAACAGCAGGAATTTGTGCAGTTGGAGCAAGAGCTCCGCTTGTAGCGTATAATATTAACTTAAATACTAATAATCTTGATGTTGCTGATGCTATTGCAAAAAAAATAAGACATATGGGTGGAGGATTAAGATTCTGTAAAGCTATGGGTGTAGAGCTTACCGACAGAAATCAAGTACAAGTTTCAATGAACTTGACAGATTTTACAAAGACGGAAGTTTATCAAGCTTTTGAAATGGTTAAATTTGAAGCAAAAAGATATGGAGTATCAATAGTTGGAAGTGAAATTGTAGGGTTAGTTCCTATGATGGCACTTGTAAACACTGCAAGTTACTATTTAGGGCTTGAAGATTTTAAAGCAGAACAAATTCTTGAATCGAGAATAATGGAGTAAAAAAATGTATATAATAAAAAATGCGGAACAGGTTGTAACCTGTTCCGGTTTTAATGCAAAAAAAGGTAAAGAAATGTCTGAACTTCATATAATAAATAATGGAGCTGTAGTTATTGAAAACGATAAAATAATTGATTTAGGTAATTCTGAAGATATTTTAAATAAATACAGCGAAAAAAAATATGAAATCATAGATGCTAAAAATAAAATTGTTTTACCGGGCTTTGTAGATTCACATACACATTTTGTTTTTGGTGGATATAGAGAAGACGAGTTTAACTGGCGACTCAAAGGAATGCCTTATATGGAAATTATGAAAAAAGGCGGAGGGATTTTACGAAGCGTTACAGCAACAAGAAATGCTTCTGAAGATGAATTATATTCCAACGCTTTAAAAAGACTTGACAATATGATAAGACTGGGTATAACTACAGTTGAAGGAAAAAGTGGTTATGGTCTTGATAAGGATACAGAATTAAAACAATTAAAAGTCATGAAAAAATTAAATGAAAATCATCCTGTTGAAATTATTTCAACTTTTATGGGAGCACATGCGGTTTTAGCTGAATATAAAGGAAAAGAAGACGAATTTATAGATTTTATGATAAAAGAAGTTCTTCCGGAAGTGAAAAAAGAAAATTTGGCAGAATTTTGTGATATTTTTTGTGAAGAAGGTGTTTTTTCAGTAGAAACTTCTAAAAAAATGCTTTCAGCAGCAAAAGAGGTTGGTTTAAAATTAAAAATTCATGCTGATGAAATTGTTCAGTTAGGTGGAGCTGAACTTGCCGCACAATTAAATGCCGTATCAGCAGACCATCTTTTACAAGCAAGTGATGAAGGAATAAAACAAATGGCAGAAAATAATGTTGTAGCAACACTTCTTCCGGGAACTGCTTTCAGTTTAAAAGAAGATTA
>CAYZNB010000198.1:0-2512 GCA_964478535.1 uncultured Thermotogaceae bacterium | reverse complement strand
GAAGTTATAAGTTTAGCTGAAAAAGTAATAGAAAAAGGAAATAAAAATGCAGTTACTGACGGAGCAGTTGCAGCAATGCTTGCAAGAACAGCTGTTTTCGGGGCGTTATACAACACTAAAATAAATTTAGGTGGTATAGAAGATTCTGTTTTTGTTGAAGATTTAAAAGAAAAAGTAATTTCTTTAGAGAAAGAAGCTTTAGAAAAAGAAAAAGTTGCATTATCAAAAGTAATTTTATAAGAATTTATTAAGGTAAAAATGAGAGAATAAATTAATCTCATAGACTTAACCCCCCATTAATAGATGAATTTTTATTAAACGTCCTTTTTAGGACGTTTATTTTTTTACATAAAAAATTTCTCTTTTTTAAACGAAAAATTAACTTAAAAGTTTCGCTATTTAGATATAATTGATTTTAAGAAACGATTATTTTTTCAAAAAGTAACAGAAAATAAAATTTAACTTTTTTTAAATTAAAAAGTAATAATTAATTTTTAGGAGGGATTATTGTGAAAAAAACAACAGGTTTTCGGTTTAATTTAAGTTTTAAAATTATTTCAGTATTTTTATTATGTATAGCGGTTATGGTACTTGTTTTTATAGGAATTTTCAGTAATCAGATCAGAAATTTAGGAAATTCTTTAAATTCAAATAATATTAATTCTGTAACTCAATTAGGGTTTGAACTCATTGATCAGACTTATCCAGGTAGTTGGAGAATAGAAAATAACGTTTTATATAAAGGAAATATAAAAATTAATGAAAATTATGCTCTTTTAGATCTTATAAAAGAAAAAACAGGATTATATGCAACAATTTTTATGAACGACATAAGAGTATCAACAAATGTTCTTGATGAAAGAGGTCGTAGAGCTGTAGGAACTAAGGCTTCTTCAGAAGTTGTTGAAACGGTTTTAAAAAACGGAAAATTTTTTAAAGGAGCAGCTATTGTAGTAGGAGAAATTTTTCAAACAGAATATATTCCAATAAAAAATGATAGAAATGAAATTATCGGAATGTGGTTTGCGGGTATTCCAACTCAACAAGTGAATCAAATTCTAAATAATGGTATATTTTTGCTTATTATTTCATCTATTATAATTAGTATTGTATTAATAATTTTATTTGTTTTCTTTATAAGATTTATACTTAAAAAACCTATAAAAAATTTATCTTTAATCATTCAAAAAATCTCTAAAAATGATTTATCTTATGATAAAAATAGTGATGAAATCAAAGATTTTTATAAATATTTAAATAAAACTGATGAAATTGGTGAGATATCAAATTCAGTAAATTCTTTGCATTTAAATTTAGTATCTATGGTAAAGGTAATAAAAGACTCTTCAAGCGATATAAGCGGTGCTTCAAATGATTTAGCGGCACTTTCTGAAGAATCAAGTGCGACAAGTGAAGAATTAGCAAGTGGTACTCATACAATAAAGTCAAACGCTCATAATACTTCTAATTCAATAGAAAGCGTTAGTGCGGGAATAGATGAAATGGCATTTGCTTCACAAAATGTTTCAAAAGTTGCTCAAGAATTATCTGAAAATTCTGAAAAAGTCTTAGATTATTCAGAAAAAGGGTTAGATAAATTAAAAGGAATAGTTAAGCAGATTAAAAGAGCCGAAGTTCAATCAAAAGATACAGCTGAAGTTGTTAGAACAGTTGAACAAAAATCTCAAAATATTGGAGAAATTGTGAATAAAATTAATGGAATTTCAGAACAAACAAATTTGTTGGCTTTAAATGCTGCAATAGAAGCTGCAAGAGCAGGAGAAGCTGGAAAAGGTTTTGCTGTAGTTGCTGACGAAATAAGAAAGCTTGCTGAACAAAGTAAAAATACAACAGCTGAAATAGAAAATATTTTAGAGGAAATAAAAGAAAGTGCTCATAAAGCTGATAAAGCTACTGACAACACTGTAGAAATAGTAGATAAAATATCTAATGAAGCGGAAGAGGTTATACAAGAATTTAGTGAAATAATTGCAAATATTCAAAGCATAAATGCATCAATAGAAAACCTTACAGCTACTAGTCAAGAACAAAGTGCATCGGCAGAAGAAATTGCTGGTTCTGTTGAAGCATCTGTAATGGCTATTAAAGATATAACTTCAAAAATTGACGAAATGACATCTAGTATAGATCAACAAGCAGATGCTTCTCAGCAGGTTACTGCAAACAGCGAAGAATTAAGTGCACTTGCAAACAGTTTAGTAGATGTTGTAAATAAATTTAAATTATAAATAAGATTCTATGTAATTTTTTGTGTGTTTATTATTTTAGAAAGTTGGTTAGTAGAAAGGAAAAATATTTTAATATTAACCGTTTTTAGCTTTTAATGCAGTGTAACAGCCACGCCGAACTCTGCACGGCGTTACAGCACTTATGATAACATTGATATTTTATAGATAGTTTTTGGAGAAGCGTAAAACAGTTTTTAATAATGAAGTAGTAAATAAAGATAAAATAAATCGCTCACAAGATCAAATTTTCTAAAAAACAAATT
>CAYZNB010000197.1:0-4833 GCA_964478535.1 uncultured Thermotogaceae bacterium | reverse complement strand
AATTGTTCGCTACTTTATTTCATCCATATTTACCATCAAAGCATTATAATAAAAAACTATCAAAAGTATCATTTCTCTTTTCACTATTTAAACGTTTAACCAATTAACCATTATTTGTTTTTCCTGACCAACTTTAAAATCCGCATTTACCGTCAAAGCATTATAATAAAAAACTATCAAAAGTATCATTTCTCTTTTCACTATTTAAACGCTTAACCAATTAAACATTTTTTTGTTTTTCTTTACCAGCTGACTATAAAATATTATGAGTCACGCTATTTTTAATAAACCTGTAAAATAAAGAAAACACTCATTTGATAAAATGAGAACTGTATAAAAAAATTAGGCTTATCTAAAAAAATAAGCGATTAATCTTGGAGGGATTTAAAATGATTACGTTTATGATTCATACTCCTATTAATTCAAGAGGATATTTGATGGGATATTTAAAAGATAATCTAGTTTCTCTTGAAAAAGAAATAGGGGAAGAAATTTCTCTCGTTACTCCCCATGATTACGAACACACAAAACACTGCACAGAAAGCTGGCTCTTACCTTGTGTAAAAGACGATACACTACCGGATATAATTTTAACTCACGCCGGAGAATTTGCAGATTTAAAAGATTTTAATCTTGAAGACCATTTTTCTACGTCATTTGCTGAAAAATATAATCAGGATAATCCTGTAAGAACAGAATTAGAAATTCTTAAAGATCCTAAAGGAATATTTTATCCCTTATTTGTAGTACCAGTTTCTATGGGATACAATAAAAAAAATTTAGATGAAAAATATATTTCAGGATCATGGAATGATTTATTCAATGAAAATATCAAAATTATTTTACCTGCATTGGAAAAACCTTTAACAAAAGCTTTTTTATCGTTTATTATGGAAAATTTTCCCGAAAAATCTTCTAATTTTTTTAATAACATTTCTTTTGGAAATTCTCCTGTAGATGTTGTACGTTCAATTGCAGCTGGTGAATTTGATATGGCGGTATCAAATATCTCATTTATAAATATGATGAAAAATAAAAATATAGACTTAAACACACCAAAAGAAGGAGTTATGCTTCTTCCTCAAGTTTTAGCTTGGAAAAAAAATGCAGATGAAAAAGTTTTGAAAGTCACAGAATTATTAATGAAAAAAGAAATTCAAAATTATTTAGGAGAACAAGATTTCTGGCCTTCATTGGAAAATTCTTTTCTTGGAGAAAGCTTTAAAAACAATGAACTTTTAAAATCATGGCAGGGATGGGAAAAATATATTAATTCTATTGTTAATTTTGAAAAAAGAAGAGGTGAAATATGGTAAATTCAACTTATTCTGTTCTACAACCAATGTACCCTTTATTAATTCAGCAATTTGTAGACGATTATTCTTTAAATGAAGGGATTGCATTAGATATAGGAACAGGTCCTGGATTTTTAGGTTTGGAAATGGCGAAAATTACTTCAATGAAAATATTTTTTGTAGACATTAATGAAGAAGCTTTGCAGACTGCAAAAAAAAGCTTTGACTCTTTAGACTGTGACAACAAAGTTGAATTTGTTCAAAGTGATGTTCACGATTTAATTTTTGAAGATAATTTTGCTGATTTCATAATGAGCAGAGGATCTATATGGTTTTGGAATAACCCTACAAAAGGCCTTCAGGAAATCTACAGAGTTCTAAAGCCTGGCGGAACTGCTATTATAGGAGGAGGTTTAGGGAAATATGTCCCAGAAACCATGCGTAAAAGGTTAAAAAAAGCTCTTGAAAACGGTGTAAAAAAAAGAAATGAAAAAAGACCAGATTTAAAAGAGTTTGAAGAAATGGTTAAAAAAGCAAATTTACCCAATTACAAAGTTTTCAATGACGGAGATAATTCTGGAACAGGAAAGTGGATAGAGATTAAAAAATAAATTTTGGGAGGATAATATGAAAAAAACTAAAGCTATTTTTATGATTGTGCTTGTTTTAATTTTTACAGTAATAATTAACGCTTCTTCACTAAACACAAAAATTTTAAAAGACGGATTAGGAAGAACTGTTGTTTTACCTCAAAACCCTCAAAGAATTTTAGCATTAAATTCAAACACTATGGAAGCTCTTTTTAATTTGGGGATTACTCCTGTAGGTAAAGTACAAAATTATCAGATACGCCCTGAAGGAATAAAATTACCTTCTGTAGGTCCTCAAGGAAATATTAATATTGAAGCTATTTATAAATTACAACCGGATTTAATAATAGCTCATACAAGACATCATCCTCACATGATTGAAGCTTTAGAAGCGACTGGCGCTGCAGTTTTTTATCACAACCCTGATTTAGGGGATATCCCTATAATTCATATAGTAGAATTTTTAGGAAATCTTTTTGACAGACAACAATATGCTAAAAATTATATCGACTCTATTCAAGAAATATCAAAAAATCTTTCAAAAGAAATTTCAGAAAAAACCGACATAAAAACAGCTATTATTATAAGCGATGGAGATACTATAACCGCTGCTCAAAGAGCTACAGGATACGGTGCTGTGTTGCAAATGTTAGGTTTGGAAAACATAGTTCCGGCAAATTTACCAGATTCGACAAGATCTTCTTGGGTAAATTTTGATATAGAAACTATATTGAAAGAAAATCCAGATATAGTATTTATTATGACAGATAATAATGACGAAAAATATAATCAAACAGTATTGAATAAATATAAAAATGACGCTATGTGGCAGTGGCTTGATGCTGTTAAAAATAACCAAATAATGATTTTGCCTTATCTTGTAAATCCTAACAGAGCTTCTTTTACAGATATGATGGCAATAACTGCTCAATCTATTTTAGAAAAAAAGTAAAATTTCATTCAACAAATAACGGAGGGATTAAATTTGAAATTAATAACATTTTCTGGTCCCCCATCTTCAGGAAAAACTTCGGTTATTTTAAAATTTTGTGAAAATTTAAAAAAACAAAATTTTAAAATATGTGTAATAAAGTTTGATTGCTTAAGTGCAAACGAAGAAAAAATTTTTAAAAATAAAGGGATAACTATAAAAACGGGTCTATCAGGAAATCTTTGTCCAGATCATTATTTTGTTAGCAATATAGAAGATTGTGTGAAATGGGCTTTAAACAATTCTTATGATTTTTTAATCACAGAAAGTGCGGGTTTGTGTAGCAGATGTTCTCCTTATATTAAAAATATTAAAGCTATTTGTGTTATTGATAATTTGATGGGAATTAATGCTCCACAGAAAATAGGACCTATGTTAAAATCAGCAGATATAGTAGTTATAACAAAAGGAGATGTTGTATCACAAGCAGAAAGAGAAATTTTTGCTTTTAAAACAAGACAATCTAACCCTAATGCAATAATATTAAATATTAACGGTATTACAGGACAAGGTAGTGAAGAACTCACCTCGCTTTTGATTGACGAAAAAGAAATATTTTCTTTAGACGGTAAAGAACTTAGAGTTTCTATGCCAGCGGCTTTATGTTCTTACTGTTTAGGCGAGACTAAAATTGATAAAGAATTTCATAAAGGTAATGTAAAAAGGATGAATTTATAAAAACAGGTGATAAAAATGAAATTTGATTCTTTAATTGAAAATAAAAATTTAAAAGAACTGATACAAGAATATCCTTATATAAAAGATTTTTTTAAAACATATTCTCTGCCATTAGATTCTAATCTAGATACAAATTTTGATGAATATTTTAAAAATCTTTCTTACAGATTTATCGAAGACATAGGAACAGACAAGAAAGAAATGACAGAAAACTTTATTTCTTTTATGCAGCAAATGGAGAAAATAAAAAAAGATAACAAATTTATGATACATGACATAACTATTATTGGTGGAAAAGATAAAATCAACAACTCAGAAAACGTTGAATTAACTCTTAAAAAAGGGGACATTGTTTGTCTGGTTGGTCCTACCGGTTCTGGAAAAAGTCGTCTTTTAGCAGATATTGAATGGTTAGCTCAGGGAGACACTGTTACTAAAAGGCATATTTTAATTAATAAAACTATTCCTCCAAAAAGTTGGAAATTTTCAATAGAAGACAAAATTGTTGCACAATTATCTCAAAACATGAATTTTGTAATGGATATAAGTGTGGAGGATTTTATAAGAATTCATGCTGAAAGTCGCATGACACAAAATATTGATGAAAAAATAAAAGCGATTATAAAAAATGCAAACGATTTATCAGGAGAACCTTTCGACCTCAAAACACCTTTGACCTCATTAAGCGGGGGTCAATCAAGAGCTCTTATGGTTACAGACACAGCATATTTAAGCAAATCTCCAATTGTTCTTATAGATGAAATAGAAAATGCAGGAATCGATAAACAAAAAGCACTTAAATTATTAGTAAAAAAAGATAAAATTGTTTTAATTGCTACTCATGATCCCGTTATGGCACTCATGGGGAATAAAAGAATTGTATTAAAAAACGGAGGTATTTATAAAATCATTGAAACTTCTGAAAAAGAGAAAGAAAACTTAAAAAAACTTGAATATTTTGATAAACAATTAAAAAGCTACAGAGAGACTTTAAGAAGCGGAAAAATGTTAGAAAAAATCAATTTGTAAATATCTAAAAAATCAAATACCTTCTAAAATTTAGAAAGTATTTGATTTTTTTAATTTAACAAACTTGTAAAACAACTAAAATAACCGTCTGATAAAATAAGATAAATATTAAGAAATTAGGCTAAACTAATAAAATTACTTATAAAAACTTTGGAGGCTAACACATGAAAAAAACTAAAAACATTTTTATGATTTTACTTGTTTTGATTTTTACAGTAATAATTAATGCTTCTTCAAACACGAAAATTTT
>CAYZNB010000196.1:0-4849 GCA_964478535.1 uncultured Thermotogaceae bacterium | reverse complement strand
TGTAATAATCCTAGAGGTTATGAGAGTATAAAAGAAATTTGTATAGGATAGAACCCCGCTGCTTTAGCTGCGGGAGTGTCAGTTTAGATTTTCTATATAATTTTTTGTTCAAAAAAATAAAAATGAGGTGAAAGATTATGAATGAAGGAATTATTGAAAAAAGTTTAAATCTAATAAAAAAAGTTGATTCATTAGTATTAAGTACTATTGATTACGAAGGATATCCTAACACAAAAGCTATGTTGAAATTAGAAAATAAAAACTTTGATTATTTTTATCTCAGTACTAATACTTCATCAACAAAAGTGAAACATATTATAAGGAATCCAAAAGCTACAGTTTATTTTTATGACGAAAAAAATTTTATCGGTTTAGAGTTAATCGGAAAAATAGTAATTATTAATGATGAAATTATTAAATCAAAATTATGGAAAGAAGAATTTAAAATATTTTATAAAGAGGGGAAAGATGATCCGGATTATTGTATATTAAAATTTATACCTGAGAAAGGAAATTACTATGAAAATTTAAAAAATTATGATTTTAAATTAAGATAAAAGGAGAATTTATGTTTGAATATACAATTTGTTTTATAAAAAGAGGAAATCAAATCTTATTATTAAATAGAGAAAAAACTTCTGGTTGGATGGGAAGTTGGAATGGAGTTGGCGGAAAAATTGAAAAAGGAGAAACTCCATATAATTCAATAATAAGAGAAGTAGTTGAAGAAACAGGAATAAAATTGTTAGAAGCTGAATATAAAGGTGATGTAACTTGGGAAAATAACGGAAAAGATTTTGGTGGAATGTATGTTTTTCTTGCTGTAGTTCCTACAAATTTTGAATATAAAACTCCAAAAAAAGTTGAAGAAGGAATATTAGATTGGAAAAATATTGAATGGATTTTACACCCTAAAAATACAGGAATAGCTTTAAATATACCGAAATTTTTACCAAAAATTTTAGAAAACGATGAAATTTACGAACATAGATGTTATTTTGAAAATGATCATTTAAAAAAAGTGGAAATAGTAAGAGAAATAAAAGGAGAATAATATGGAATTAATTTTAAAACATTTTAACGAACTGTCTCTTGAAGAGTTATATGATATTTTAAGATTGAGAAATGAAGTATTTATTTTAGAACAAAATTGTTTTTATTTAGATTGTGATGGCAAAGATAAAAATGCTCATCATTTATTTTTGAAAGAAGACGATAAAATAGTCGCTTATTTAAGAATATTGAATAAAGGAGTTTCTTATCCTGAAAATTCAATAGGTAGAGTTATAGTCACTAAAAGTTTTAGAGGACAAAACATTTCAAATTTAATTATTGAAAAAGCTATAAAATTTATTGAAACAGAATTAAAAGGCACAGAAATAAGAATATCAGCTCAGGCACACCTTCAAAAATTATATGGGAAATTAGGATTTAAAACAGTATCTGAAGAATATCTTGAAGATGATATACCACATGTTCAGATGTTATATAAAAAAATAACCCCTTAAGGGTTATTTTTTTATTGGCATTTTAAACAAAGTTAATTTTTTATTTTTTAATTATATTTTTGACAATATTTTTGATATAATTAATAAAAAAATAAAAAATATAAAAAGGGGATTGAAAATGAGAAAAATATTTTTTGTTTTATTAATTATTTTATTGTTAATTAGTTTTTCTGGATGTGTTTTAATTCCTATTCAAGGTTCTTTGTTAAAACCTTATCTTATTAGAACAGCTGAAGATTTAGAAAAAGTTAAATTAAATCGTGAAAGTCATTATAAGCAAATTGCAGATATAGATTTATCTGAATATGAAAATTGGGAGTCTATTAAAAGTTTTTCTGGAAGATATGATGGAAATGGATTTAAAATTACCAATTTAAAAATTAATAAAAAAAGCGATTATACAGGACTATTTACTTCTATTAGTTCTTCAGGCGAAATTTTAAATGTGGTAATTGAAAATATTGATATAAAAGGAAATTATTACGTTGGCGGAATAGCAGGATGGAATTCTGGGAAAATATGGAATTCAAAAGCAAGTGGAAATATTAACGGAAATTCTTCTGTAGGAGGAATTGCTGGATATAATATAGGAGAAATTATTAATTCTGAAGTAAATGGAAATATTTACGGGAGTTTTCAAGTAGGCGGTGTAGTAGGATATAATCATGCGAAATATTGGATAGGAGAAAAAAAAGATTTTTTTGGTGTTGTCAAAAACTGTTATTCTGAAGTTATTGTAGAGGGTTATGAAAATATTGGAGCGTTAATTGGAGAAAATACAGGAATAGCTGAAAATAATAGAGCAAATGGAAAGGCGATAGGAAAAAATTATGTGGGAGGTTTAATAGGTTATGCATTAAGAAATGTCACAAAAAATAATATGTCAAATGTAGAAGTTAAAGCGACTGGAAAAGATGTGGGCGGATTAATAGGATTAACAAGTGCTTCGATTGAAAATTCTTATGCAATAGGAGATGTAACCGGTTCAGAAAATGTTGGAGGTTTAGTAGGTAAATTGATTTCTAGTCGTATAGTTAATTCTTTTTCAAATAACACAGTAACTGGAGAAAAAGTTTTAGGGGGGGTTATAGGATATAGTTCTCATGGGGTTATTAAAAATTGCTATAGTGTGGGAGCAGTCAAATCATTTTCTGATACAGATGAAAAAGGTGCTTTCTTTGGTATTGGTTTTGTAATAATTGAAAATTCTTATTATGATTTAGAAAAATCTGAAACATCTGACGAATATGCTATAGGTAAAAGCACTTTGGAGATGATGAAAAAAGAAACTTTTGTTGAATGGGATTTTGAAAGTATTTGGGATATAAATGAAAGAAAAAGTTATCCGTTTTTAAGGGAGGTAATTTAATGAAAAAAATAATGTTTTTTTTGATAATCTCTTTATTTATCTTATTAAATTTTTCTGGTTGTTTTCTTGGAACATATAATAATCCAATCAAAATTTTGAATGCGGAAGATTTATTGCGTATAAACAGAGAACACTTCAGAAGAGCTTATTATAGACAAGAATCAGATATTGATTTGTCTGAATACGATAATTGGATTCCAATAGATTTATCAAATGCTTTTTTTGATGGAAATGGATATAAAATAAAAAATTTAACTATAAATGACGAATTTGGAGATTATCAAGGGTTATTTGGGAGAGTATATTATGATAGTGCTATAGAAAATGTTTATTTAGAAAATATTTCAATTGTTGGCGGTAATTATGTGGGTGGTTTAGCTGCTTTAAATAGCGGAAGAATTTCTAATTGTTACGTTACTGGGAAAATACAAGGAAATAAAATAGTTGGTGGGATTGTTGGAATTAACAATTATAAATTATCTGACTCATTTTCAAACATTGAAGTTTTAGGTAAGTCTAATATAGGCGGAATGGTTGGATATAATAGAGATACTGTTATTAATTCATACTCTATTTCTAAAGTTATTGGCGATGAATCAACTGGTGGATTGATAGGTTATAATGAAAATGGAATAATAGAAAATTCTTATTATGATTTAAACACTTCTTTTCAAAATGATTTTGGGAAAGGTGAAGGTAAAACAACAGAACAAATGATGAAAAGAGAAACTTATATTGATTGGGATTTTGATTTTATTTGGGGAATTCAAGAGAATACAACATATCCTTATTTCAAAAGAACAGTTCAAAAATTTTCATTAGAAATAAGACTTGAGCCTAACTACGGAGGGGAAATTTTTTATTTAAATAGATTATACGAAGTAGCAGAAAAAGTTGAAATAAAAGCATATCCAGAGGAAAATTTTAAATATTGGACTGATGCAAAAGGAAAAGTTTTATCTTACGATAATCCTTTCATATTTAATATGCCGCAAAAAGATTATGTATTAACCGCAAATTTTGAATATAAATTTAGTGGAGGAAACGGAACAAGAAATAATCCATATTTAATTTCAACTTCTAAAGATCTAGAAAATGTGAAATATAATTATAACAAATATTTTAAACAAATAGCAGATATTGATTTATCTAAATATGAAAATTGGGAAGCTATAGGACTTATAAGAATATTTAACGGAAATTATGATGGGAATAATCATAAAATAAGTAATCTAAAAATACAGAATAAACCATATAAAGGTTTATTTTCGCAAATAGGAGTAAATGGCGAAATAAAAAATTTAATTCTTGAAAATATGGAATATTATAGTAAGAGCAATTTATCAAATACTATTGGAGTATTAGCGAGTGAAAATTACGGAAAAATTTTAAACGTAGAAATAATAAATTCAAGTATAACGGCAGATAGGTCTTATGTTAAAATGGTTGGTGGAGTTGCTAGTTACAATGCAGGAATTATAGAAAATGTAAAATTTGAAGGGTACATAAAAGGCTCAAATCTTGTAGGTGGAGTTGTCGGATTAAATGAAGGTCGCTTAATAAATGTGAGTGCAGTTGGAGATATTTTTGGAAATGAAAATATTGGTGGAGTAGTCGGAATGAACAATATGGACTATTATCGCACTTATATGTTAAATGCATATGCTTCAGGAACAGTTACAGGGAAAAATAATGTTGGAGGACTTGTTGGTTCTAATGGGATTAGTATAAGGAATTCTTATTCAAGTTCATTAGTTACAGGAGAATCTAATTCGGGAGGATTAATCGGAAATAATATAAAAGGAAATATACGAAATTCTTATTATGATAATGAAGTATCAGGTCAAAATGATGCTGGAAAAGGAGAAGGTAAAACAACAGAGCAAATGATGAAAAAATCAACATATAATAGATGGGATTTTAAAAATATTTGGGAAATAATAGAAAACGAAACTTATCCATTCTTTAAATA
>CAYZNB010000195.1:0-4871 GCA_964478535.1 uncultured Thermotogaceae bacterium | reverse complement strand
TATATTAATCGCATTCATATTTTTCCTCCTTTTTTATTCGAAAAAATAAAAAATTGTTAATTTAATAATTGCTCAAGGCTTTCAAAGATTAATTATATGTTTAATGATTTCTCGAAATTACTTTTTCAATATCTCATAATATATTGTTAAAAAAATAACCGCCCAAACAATACTATCAATTATTTTTAAGGCAGTCAAATACTGATTGTTCTAAAAACCGCATTTAAAAAAGCAAAAAACACCGCAAAAAATAGTGTTTTTCATTTTTTTTTAAAAAAGCATATTAAAAATACAATATTAATAATAATTTTGATATAATTAAAACATATCTCAAATTTTTGAAAGGGGGTTTTTATGAATAAAATAATTAATATTCGAGATATAACTTTAAATTACGGACAACTTTCACAACCATTTTTAAATTATTATTTTGAAAATTTTAATAATTATGATTGCTTCTACTATTATTTCAAGGCAGTGGAATCAATTTTTAATTCGCATCATGAAAAAGCTCTTTATTTTTTAAAAAAAGCATTGAAATTAAATCCAAAAGGATATATGTATCATCTGATAAGAATAAAAATGCTTGTAATATTTGATTTTATGAAGTTGTATTCGGAAGCTGAAATTCTTGCCGAAGAAATAAAAAAAGATATTAACAACATGTCTAAAAGCGTTAGAAACACCGCTTTTATAGGTATTTTGGTTCATAAAATAGAAACAAATAATTTAGAAGATTCTTTTATAAAATCATTTTCTCCCGAAAGGAAATTATATAATACCTATTCAAAAGCTCCTTGGGGAACCATATTAGTCAAATTTTTTTTATTAAAAGGTGAAATTCAAGAAGCTATAAGATTTTCAGAATCTACTTTTAAATATTCAAAAAAAATATTAAATCCTTCCAACATAATAAATTCTCTTAATCTTTTATCTTGGAATTTGAAAAATATCGATCTTATAAACTCTTATAATTATTGCGAAAAAGCAATTTATTATGGTGGATATTATTTTGAAAATATTTCTAGAATTTTTAATGTTATAGATACGTATTGGGAAATTATTAAAAAATTTCCATCAGAAAAAATATTGCCTTTTTCTATTTTTTTAAAGTCTTTAAAATCTTTTTATAACAATGAAAAATATAAAACCGTATTTAATAGGTATAAAAATATTTTTGATGAAGCCGAAAAGTTAAATTACATTGACTCAAAATTCGAGTACGACAATGATGAAAAATTATCAGAATTTTTAAAAGTACGCATTAAAAATATATCTGATTTTAGCCAAAAAAGTGAAATAAACAGATCAAATTTATCTAACTTGATTAATGGAAAAACAAAAAAAGTTAAAAGCAATACCTTACTAAAAATCATAAATAATTTAAATTTAAAATTTTCAGTCAAATTACCTTATCAAATATATAATGAAATGGGAAAAAACTTTGTAAAAAAACATGAAAAAGAATATATGTTTCTTATAAACAATTCTTTTTTAAAAGACGTAACTTATGTAGGCAATATTAAAAATAAAGATCCATATTTTTTTAATAACCTTGAAAAAGCGAGATTAGATTTAGGAAATATTTTTTTAACTTCTGTTGAAAATAAAGATCGTTTTCTTAATGATTATGAAAAGTTAAATTTTTATGAAAAATCTTTGATATGTTCATTTGCAAGAAATTATTCTCGATATAAAGGTATTATGAATTTTAAAAATAAAGAAATTAAAAATATTTTCAATCCTTTAATCCTTGATTCTCAAACAACTAATACCTCTCTTTATTGGTATAGCAAAACTGTAAGAAATACTATTATTAATATTTTAAAAAAAATAAATCTATAAAAAAACCTCTCTTAAAGAGAGGTTTTTTTATAGAAATTCTTCAATTTTATTTATTACTTCATTTATTTTTTCTAAATCTTTTCCACCGGCTTGAGCAAAATCTGGACGACCGCCTCCACCTCCACCTAAATACTGAGCTATTTTCTTTGCAATATTTCCTGCATGGAAGTCTTTCAATTTGTCTTTTGACACTTTTACTGCAAATGTTGCTTTATCATTTTTGTTGAAAATAACAACAACTCCTGTTTCAAGTTTTTGCATTAAATTGTCTGTTATTTCTCTATGCACTTCTTTATCCAAATCGTTAAATACTGCAGTACATACTTTAGTATCTTTTATAAGTTTAAAATTATTTAAATATTTATCTAAATCAGAACTTGCAAGTTTTGTTTCAAGATTTTTTATTATTTTTTCCATTTCTTTATTTTTAGAAATTAGGTTTAAAAGTTTTGATTCAAAATCTTTTTCAGTTGTTTCAAGAATAGAGTAAGCTTTATGTAAATCATTTTCTATTTTTTGAATATATTCAAAAGCTTTTTTTCCTGTTATTGCTTCTATTCTTCTAACACCCGCAGAAACAGATGTTTCAGATAAAATCTTGAAAAGACCTATTTCTCCAGTATTTGAAACGTGAGTTCCACCACATAATTCCTGTGAAAAATTATCAATTTTTACTATTCTTACTTTATCTCCGTATTTCTCTTCAAATAACGCTGTTACATTCATATTTTTGGCTTCTTCCAAAGATTTTTCTATAGTTTCTACATTAACCGCTTTTATTATTTCATAATTAATTATCGCTTCTATTTCAGATATTTGATCTTTTGATAATCCTTCATAATGTGTGAAGTCAAATCTCAATCTTTCCGGCTCAACATATGAACCCGCCTGTTTCACATGTTCTCCACAAACTTTTTTTAATGTGCTGTGTAATAAATGTGTTGCTGTATGATTTTTTCGCACATCATTTCTGACATTCATATCTATTGATAATGTGCATAATTCATTTTCATTAATTTTTCCAGATAATATTTTTACTTTATGAGAAATAACTTCATTATAAACTACTTTTACATCTGTTACTTCCGCCTTAAAAGAATTGTTAAAAATTAATCCTTTATCAAAAATTTGACCACCTTTTTCAGGATAAAAAGGAGTTTTTGAAAATATTAATTCAACTTCTTCATTTTCTTCAGCTGTTTTTATTATAGTGTCGCCTTTTATTATATATTCCAAATTTTCAGTTGATTCAAAAGTATCATAACCAATAAATTGAGTAGTTTTTAATTCTTCTCCAACTTTTTTATATGCGGGATTTGTTTTTTCATACTCTTTATCTCCAAGAGCGCTTCTCGCTTTCTTTCTTTGGATTTGCATACTTTCATCAAATCCTTTTTCATCAACTTCTAATCCTTTTTCATCTGCAATATCTTTTACTATATCAAGGGGAAATCCAAAAGTATCATAAAGCTCAAAAACTTTATCTCCAGATAAAATGTTATTTTGAGACGTTTCAATAAGATGATTAAGCTTTTCAAGACCTTTTTCAAGTGTTTCTAAAAATCTTTCTTCTTCAGATAATATAATTTTTTTAATAAAATCCTTTTTTTCAATTAATTCAGGATAAATATTTCCCATTTTATCAACGACAGCGTCCACTATTTCTAAAAGAAAAGGATCTTTTTTTCCTAATAAATTTCCATGTCTTAATGCTCTTCTTATGATTCTTCTTAAAACGTATCCTCTTCCTTCATTTGATGGCAATATTCCTTCTGCAATCAAAAATGTTGCAGCTCTTGTATGATCTGCAATAACTTTTATAGAAACATCACTTTTTTCATTTGCTTTATATTCTACATTTATAACGGTTTCAATTTTTTCTATTATTTCTTTAAACAAATCCGAATCAAAATTATTTTTAACTCCTTGAAGTGCTGCAACGATTCTTTCGAATCCAGCACCTGTATCTATATTTTTTTTTGCTAAAGGAGTTAAATTCCCATTTTCATCACTATAATATTCAGTAAAAACTACATTCCATATTTCAACATATCTCCCGCAATCTGTTTTTGGAGTACATTCTTCTTTACAGTCACAGTTTTCTGTATTTTCTGTATCGTAATAAATTTCAGAACACGGGCCACAAGGACCTGAAGGGCCTGCAGGTCCCCACCAATTTTCAGATTTATCAAATTTCATTATTTTATGTTCTGGAACTTTTATAACATTTTTCCAAATATCGTAAGCTTCTTCATCTTCAAAGTAAACTGAAGGCCACAATTTCTCCTCTGGAATTTTTAGCTCAACAGTTAAAAACTCCCATGCCCATTGTAAAGCTTCTTTTTTAAAGTAATCTCCAAAAGAAAAGTTTCCGAGCATTTCAAAAAACGTCTGATGTCTTGCAGTTCTCCCAACGTTCTCTATGTCATTCGTTCTTATACATTTTTGGCAAGTTGTAACTCTTTTATATGTTGGTTCCATTATACCCCAAAAAATAGGTTTGAAAGGAACCATTCCAGCTACAGTGAACATTAATTGTGGATCATTTGGTATTAATGAAGCTGATTCGAGTCGTTGATGATTTTTTGATTCAAAAAATTTTAAAAATTTTTCTCTTAATTCGCTTGAGGATATGTAACTCATATGTTCTCTCCTTTACTTATAAAATTAGGTTTCTATATAAAATAGTTTGTAATAATTTATAGTCAGTTGATAAAGAAAAACAAATAATGTTTAAATGTTTAATTGGTTAATTGTTTAAAATGTTGAAAAAAGAAATGATGCTTTAAACACAGTTTTTTATTATAATGCTTTGACAGTAAATATGTTTTTTTAAGTTGATCAGTAGACAGTTGGTTTGTTGATAAGGAAAAACAAATAATGGTTAATTGATTAATTGGAAAAGCGATTACATAGTTAAAAGTGAAAAGTGCCACAGTTTTTTATTATAATGCTTTGACAGTAAATATGAATGAAATAAAGTAGCGAGCAATTGAGAATTTTCGTCAAAAAAACAATTGAGCGAA
>CAYZNB010000194.1:0-4899 GCA_964478535.1 uncultured Thermotogaceae bacterium | reverse complement strand
AAAAATTGCTAAAAATAGCAAACTCGCTACGCTCAGACATGCTATTTTCTGACGCATTTTTTGATTCGCTCAATTGTTTTTTTGACGAAAATTCTCAATTGCTCGCTACTTTATTTCATCCATATTTACCTTCAAAGCATTATAATAAAAAAAATTGATTATCTTTAATTTTATGTGGAAAATTATGAAAAGTAGAATCTTATTATTAGGAAAAGAAATTTATGAGATTTGTCATTTCGAACGAAAAAGTGTCCTTCTTTTGAGGAGAAATCTGCGGGTTTCCATTTTTATGTATTAAAATAATTTAATAAAAAACCAAAATGCGCAGATCTCTCCTCAAAAAAACGTCGTTCGAGATGACAGAGTGGAGAGTGTTAAAAAATTTTGTGTCACTTGCCACTATTCACTATTTAAACGCTTAACCAATTAAACATTTTTTGTTTTTCTTTACCAACTAAATATAAATTATTTTTAGCCACACTTTTTTCCATAGAACCAAAATCTTGTATAAGAGGTTTTTTTATGAACAAAAAGGATTTTAACACTAATTTTTATATTTATTTAACCTTACTAGGAATAACAATAACTTTAGGCGTTTTTTTTGTTTACAGTTCGCTATTTGCAGTTAGCTTTTTAAAAAACATAAACCCTTTAAACCGTTTATATTTACACATTTTCTCTCTTGCCATAGGTACTGGAGGAGCTATTTTGATGTTTACTCAAACCGCTTCTCTTATCAAAAGCAAATTTTTTATGTGGCTAATGTATTTTGGATTGATTTTTCTGTTAGTTTTTGTTCTAATTCAAAGACCTATTGCCGGTGTACATAGATGGATAATATTAGGGCCTGTACTTTTACAACCTTCAGAGTTGGCAAAATTTGTTATACCATTGTTTATAGCTTTTTTTTATGAAAATTATAAAGAAAAAAAAGATCCTTTTTTTCAACTTTTAATTCCTTTAATTTTATGCGGACTACCTATAATCCTCATATTTTTAGGGCCAGATTTAAGTTCAACCGTAATAATAAGTGTTGTTTCGTTTGCTTCAATCGCTTTATCATTAAGAAATAAACATCAATTTGTGCTTTTAATATTTTTGGTTATTTTATCGCTATTTATAGCTTTTTTATACAAAGATTCTTTATTAAACAACTATCAAAAAGAACGCCTTGTTAACATAGATAATTATCAAACAACACAATCTTTAAAAGCTATTAGATCTGGCGGAGCACTTGGAACAGCTCCTTTTGCTGGCACTTTAAAATATAATGTGCCTGAATCTTACAGCGATTTTATAATCGCTGTAATAGGCGAAGAGTGGGGGAAGATAGGTATATTTATGGTTTTAACCTTATTCTTCTTTAACAGTTATGAATTAGTAAAAATGGCTTATATAACAGGCGACCTAAAAACTTTTGTTTTTTGTAGCGCAACAGCTTTATGGATTTTTATTCAAGTATCTATAAACGCACTTGTTGGTCTTGGGGTTAGTTTTGTTCCAGTCACAGGAGTTACTTTACCTCTTATGAGTTACGGAAACTCCTCTTTAATAATTACACTATTTTCAATAGGTACTGCTTTAGGCCTAATAAAATCAAATGTAAATTTTTCAGAAAATAATAAAGATGAATTATAAAGAAGGTTTTTAAAATGAAGAAAAAACTAAAAGTTGTTATTGCGGGCGGCGGCACTGGCGGACATTATTATCCAGCAGTAAGTTTTTTAAACTATTTATCAAAATTTCATGATTTAGAAATACTTTATTTTGTTACCAAAAACAGAATAGAAGAAAAAAAGCTACATTTAGATCTGCCAAAAGCTAAAAAGATTATTTTAGATATTACGGGTCTTTTAAGGCCTTTGTATCATCCAAAAAATATAAAAAGAGTATATAATTCTTTATTAAATATATCTATAGCAGAAAAAAATATAGAGGAATTTAAACCTGATTTAGGTTTTTTAACTGGAGGATATGTGTGTTTTCCAGTTGCAAAAGCACTTAAAAAATGTAAAATTCCGTACTTTCTACATGAACAGAATTCTATTATTGGTATAACAAATAAATTAACTGCAAAAAATGCACAGAAAGTTTTTGTTTCTTTTGAAGAAACAAAGTTAAACGAAAAATATATTTTAAGCGGAAATCCAGTAAGAAATATTAATAATAAAATTAATAGAATCGCTCTTAAAGAATACGGTTTAAAAGACATTTCAAAAAGAACAATAGTTGTTTTTGGAGGGAGTTTAGGATCTAATGCAATAGATCAAATAATGAAAAAAATTTATTCAATAGATAAATCTAATAATTATATACATATAACTGAAAATAAAGATTTATTTTTACAATATGAAAATGTTAGAATATTTAATTATATAGACAACATACACGAGCTTTTTGCTATTTCTGACGGGGTTATTTCTCGGGCAGGGGCTACGTCTATAGCAGAATTTATTTTTTATAAAATCAAAAGTGCGTTAATTCCTTGGAAAAACGCAAGTGAGAATCATCAGCATAAAAATGCTATGACACTTAAAAAAATGGGATTAGCAGAAATTTTTGATGAAGATAATATTGATTATGATAAAATGTTAGAATATATAAATTCTTTTCAAATTAAATCAAATGATTTTGAGTGGATTCCAAAAAATGATAATGCAGTTAATATAATTTATGAAAACATTAATAAAGTTCTTTTGAATAATATTTGAGTGATAATAAAAAAGTTGAATAGTTTAAAGTTGGGCGTTTAGTCAGGAAAAACAGTATTTGAACGATATTTTTCCTTAATTGTTTTAAATGTTTTCCTTCTCAACTTTCTACTAACCAACTAAACAACTTTTTATAGATATAGGAGGTTTCATTTTAATGAAATATTTTTTTTCAGGGGTTGGCGGAATAGGAATGAGTTCATTAGCCTTGTACGCAAAAGATCATCTCAACGATGTTTATGGTTCAAACAATGAAGAAAATGATAGAACAATTTTTTTAAAAGATAAAGGCCTTAAAATTAGAATAGG
Source organism: uncultured Thermotogaceae bacterium (assembly GCA_964478535.1). Classification (GTDB taxonomy): domain Bacteria; phylum Thermotogota; class Thermotogae; order Petrotogales; family Petrotogaceae; genus CAYZNB01. The sequence continues at coordinate 1,879 of CAYZNB010000194.1, read as the reverse complement.
TCATAATAGTGATATCCCAGAAGATCTTGATTGCTTAATTAAAACAACTGCTGTTAATGAAGATAATCCTGAAATTATTTCTGCACGACAAAAAAATATAAAGGTTATTAACAGAATGGATTATTTAAATGAGATTATGAAAAAAAATTTTAGTATAGGTATAAGCGGTACTGACGGAAAAACTTCTACAACAGCAATGATATCTAAAATTTTTATAGATGCGAATAAAAATCCGACTATATTTTTAGGCGGTATTCACGATAGTTTAGAAGAAGGAAATTATAGGAGAGGAAATAATCTTATTATCTCTGAAGTAGATGAAAGTGATGGATATGTTAAAAACTCTGTTAATGATGTTTCTGTAATACTTAATCTTAAACCAGATCATCTGGAACATTATAACGATTGTTTTGAAAAATTAAAAGCGGCAATTAAAAATTATATCCTAAATACAAGAAAAATCAGTTATATAAATAATGACGATAAAATTTTAAAAGAAATATCTTGCGAATATAAAAATATTAGAACAATCGGATCTGATAGCAGTGCCGACTATTATTATAAAAATAGAAAACAACTTGAAAAAAAACAAAGTTTTGAAATTTTTCATAAAGAAAAAAATTTAGGCGAGATATCTTTAAACTTACCAGGAGTAATTTATGTATATAATGCCCTATTTGCCGTTGCAGTTTCTTTAGATTACGGCATTGATTTTAAAACAATAAAAAATTCTCTAGAAAGTTTTAATACTGTAAATAGAAGATTTAATATTTTATATGAGAACTGCGGAAAATTCATAGTTGATGATTATGCACATACCCCTGAAGAAATATTACAAACAATAAAAGCTGCAAAAGAATTTTTCCCTAACAAAGAGATTATTGCCATATTTCAACCACATAGATACACAAGGTTAAACAGAGAGTTCAATAATTTTATAAAAGCACTTGAATCCGTTGCTCTTGTTTATGTATATAGAATATATTCTGCTTTTGAAAACCCAACATATTTAACAAACGAAAAAATGATTGTAGATAAATTACAAGAGAAAAATATTAAAAGCGAATTTATTGAAACTCCGTCACAAACAATTCAAAAACTTGAAGCCCATTCAAATTGTGTATATTTGTTTTTAGGTGCAGGTGATATAACTAACGTTGCAAAAGAATATTCAAAATATCTAATTATCAATAGCGTAACTAAGTAACTTGGATTTGTAATGAGATGTTTTCTTTATGTTTTCTTGACATAAATATAGTTTTATGATAAACTATATTTGTTGTTGAAACAGACACAGAAAGATAATTTGCCCCCATCGTCTAGCGGCCTAGGACATTGGCCTTTCACGTCAAAGACACGAGTTCAAATCTCGTTGGGGGCGCCATTTAAAAGTAGTGGGCGCTTAGCTCAGCGGGAGAGCATCTGCCTTACAAGCAGAGGGTCGTAGGTTCAATCCCTGCAGCGCCCACCATTCTTTTAGGGAAGGTAGCTCAGTCGGTAGAGCAACGGACTGAAAATCCGTGTGTCGACAGTTCGATTCTGTCCCTTCCCACCAAAAAAAACTTAGACTTTTGTCTAAGTTTTTTTTTGTAAATTTTCGTTGTTAAAATACTTTAGAAAAATTATTGTAGTAAATTGGAATAAAATAATTAGTCGGTCAGGAAAAACATTTTTAATGATTACCGTTTTTTGATTTTAATGTAGTGTAACAGCCACGCCGAACTTTGCACGGCGTTACAGCACCCATGACAATGTTGGTCAGCAAACAGTTGATCAGAAATAACGCTAAAACAATCTTCAGCCTTTATTCCCCTATTGAGGGGTGGCAACCGAAGGTTGACGGGGTGGACAGGTTTTTGTAAATGCTTATAATAATGAA
>CAYZNB010000193.1:0-4913 GCA_964478535.1 uncultured Thermotogaceae bacterium | reverse complement strand
AAAAAAATGAATTATATTATGATGATTTATTGATTTCAGATGAAATAAAATTATACAAACCTGATAAATTAATATTTGAAATAGCTTTAAAAAGATCTAATTTATCAGCAGATGAAGTTATTTTTGTGGGAGACAATTATAAAGTAGATTATTTAGGATCCTTAAATTATGGAATAAAGCCTGTTCTTATAGATAGATTTGAGAAATATGATACAAAAGATATAATATCAATAAAATCTTTAGACGAAATCGAAAAATATATTTAGGGTTAGATAAAAACTCTAATTTTTTAGGTTAAGGTGATTAAAAAATGTTTAAAATTTCTTCAAAATATTCTCCGCAAGGAGATCAACCAACAGCTATAGAAAAACTTGTTAATAGTATAAAAGAAAAAAACAGATTTCAAACTCTTTTAGGCGTTACAGGATCTGGAAAGACTTATACCATGGCAAATATAATAGAAAAATCAAATAGACCAGCACTTATAATGTCGCCTAACAAAATTTTGGCAGTACAATTATATTATGAATTCAAAGAATTCTTTCCCAAAAATCGTGTAGAATTTTTTGTAAGTTATTATGATTATTATCAACCAGAAGCTTATGTTCCCACAAAAGATATTTATATAGAGAAAAATGCTGATATAAATGATATACTTGTAAAAATGAGATTATCTACTTTAAAATCTGTTTTAACTAGAAGAGACGTAATAGTAGTTTCAAGTGTTTCAGCAATTTATGCATCAGGAAATCCGCGAGATTTTAAAGATATAAACCTTTATTTGAATAAAGGAGACTCTTATCCGAGAAGAAACATATTAGAAAAATTGGGAAAAATGCAATATACAAGAAAAGAAGATGATTTTAGCGGCGGAACATTTCATTGGAAAGGAGAAATCCTTGAAATTTTTCCGCCTTATGATGATTTTGGAATAAGAGTAGAATTTTTTGATAACGAAGTAGAAAACATTTCTTCTTTTGATATATTTAACAGAAATAAGCTTGAAGTTTTTGATAAAGTTACCATTTATCCAGCAAAAGAATTTGTAACAAGTGAAGATAAAATTTTACAAGCTATAAAAAATATAGAAGAAGATCTAGCTTTACAAATTAAATATTTTAAAAGTAACGGAAAACTTCTTGAAGCTCAAAGAATAGATCAAAGAACAAGACAAGATATAGAATTTCTTGAAACACTTGGATACTGTAAAGGGATCGAAAATTACTCAAGATATTTTGAAGAAAGAAAAGAAGGAGATTCTCCGTGGTCTTTATTAGATTATTTTGATGATGATTTTATAACTTTTATAGACGAATCTCATATAGCAGTTCCTCAAATAGGAGCAATGTATAAAGGAGATTATGCAAGGAAAAAAAATCTAGTAGAATATGGATTCAGACTACCTTCTGCTCTTGATAACAGACCTTTGAGATTTGATGAGTTTTTAAACAAAGTAAATCAATCTATTTTTGTATCGGCAACACCAGGACCATTTGAAAATGAAGTGTCTGAAATAATAGCTGAACAAATAATAAGACCAACAGGACTTATTGATCCTTATGTAGAGGTTAAAAAAACTGAAGGTCAAATAGATGATTTTATTGAAGAATTAAACCCAGTAGTAAAAAGAGGAGAAAGAGCATTAGTTACTGTGTTAACAAAAAAAGATGCTGAAATGCTTGCAGATCATTTAAACTTGATGGGAATAAAATCAAAATATTTACATTCAGAATTAGATACATTAGAAAGGACAGAAGTAATAAAAGCTCTTAGAAAAGGTGAAATAGACGTAGTTGTTGGTATAAACCTTTTAAGAGAAGGGTTAGATATGCCTGAAGTATCGCTTGTAGTAATTATGGATGCTGATAGAGAAGGTTTTTTAAGATCTGAAACAACCCTAATTCAAACTATAGGAAGAGCTGCAAGAAATATAAATGGTAAAGTTTTATTATATGCTGACAGAATAACAAAAGCAATGGAAAAAGCTATTTCTGAGACAAACAGAAGAAGAGAAATTCAAATGAAATATAATAAAGATAATAATGTTACTCCAACTTCAATAATTAAAGAACTTCAAGACGATGTTTTTGCACCATTTAAAGAAAAAATAAAAGAAGAAGACTACGTTTTTGCAGTAGGGGAAAGCATGGCTCCTGAAGATTATTTATCATTTTTGGAAGAAGAAATGTATAAAGCTGCATCTGAACTTAATTATGAAGGAGCGGCAAAATTCAGAGATGAAATTCAAAAAATAAAGAAAAAATATAAAATTTATTTAAACGAGGAGAAATAAAATGAATGATATAAGATTTGGGAATGAACCATTTTTTATGACACCAAGTTTTTTTTCAATATTTTTTATTATTGTATTTTTGCTTATAATTGGAGTTATATTATTCACCATTATTTCAGGACTTACTGAATGGACGAAAAATAATTCAAAACCAATAGTTACATCTCAAGTTAAAGTAGTTTCAAAAAGGCAAAAACAACATGTTCATAGGCATGGAACAGCTAACAGAAATATAAGTTCAAGAACAACAATGAGTACAACTTATTATATAACTTTTGAGTTTGAAAGTGGAGACCGACAAGAATTTAAAATTTCAGATAAAGAATTTGGTTTGATAAGCGAAAATGATATAGGTAAATTGAGATTTCAAGGCACAAGATATTTAGAATTTGAAAGAGAAAAATAAAAATACCCCAAAGATAAAATTCTTTGGGGTATTTTTATTTATTTTGTAATTATCGTAATTCTTCCTTCTGTTTCTGGTGATATAACTTTTAATTCTTCTAAATATTCTTTAAATGAATCACGCAAAAAATGTTTTGTTCTTAAAATTTCTTTACATTCAGCAAGCATAGTAAATAAATCGCCTCCACCTGTTAAAAAATCGTTTGAAGCAAGAGTATAAATTTTTTCCATTTCTATAGGTTTGTCATTAATAGTGATCGAAACGATTCTTTTTCCAACTTCTTTTGAAGGGTCAAAAGAATATTTCATTCCAGCTACTTGTAAAAAACCTCCGGCAGCTGAAGGATACCATGAAACACCATGTTCAAGAGTTTGCCAAATTACTTTTCCAGAAGCTTCAACAACAACAACAGTATTATCAAAAGGAAGAACAGTATAAATATCTTTTATTGAAACATCTCCTTTATCAATACTTGCTCTTATTCCTCCACCATTTTGAATAGCAACATCTGCACCTGTAAGAGCAATTAAACTATCCGCAATAATATTTCCGAGATTAGATTCTTTTAATCTTACAGTAGATCTTTCACCGTCAAGTGAAATTTCTGTTTTTGCAATTACATTATTTAATTTTTCATCCATAGCAGATAAATATTTATCTGAAAGAACTTTTGCTACAGGGTCTTCAAGAAGATTTTCAGACATAAAAACATTTGAAAAATTAAATCCAATTATTTCATTATTCCAAAAATTAATATTTAAGTGACCAACCATTTCAGCGTGTTTCCCTGCTGAAACCAAATAGCTATCTCCACTTTTTTTAGGGAATGCAACTATATCATTTCCTCCCCCAAACACAAAATCAAATCCTTGTATTTGAGAAGCAATTTTTGCATTATCACCGTGACAATGAACAAGTCCGATAACCACATCTACATATTCTCTTACTTCATTCACATATCTTCTTGCAGCATCAAAATGATTCATTAAGGTTATTCCCTCCACATTTTTAGGGTGAGTATACCAAATACTGTTGTGGTCAGTAATTCCAATAATAGCAAAAGTAATTCCATCAATATCTACTATTACATAAGGCTGAAGAAAGTCTGGATATCCTGCATTATGAAAAGTATTAGCTGAAAGAAAAGGGAAATTCGCTAAAGCAGCATTTTTTTGCATAACCTCAAAAGGAAAATCAAAATCATGATTACCTAAAACCATTGCGTCATAACCCATAAGATTCATCAGATTAATAACAGGTTCTCCTTCATATAAATTTGAAACATTTGTATTATAGGGAGCGTCACCTATATCAAGCATTAAAACATTTGAATTATTTTTACGAACATCTTTAACGTATTTAACTATTTTTGTCAAACCACCTATATAATAATTTGCACCACTAGGTTTATAAGCTGAAATATGTCCATGGATATCTGCAGTAACAAGAGTAGTCACCGTTTTGAATCGAACATCTCCTACTATGCTAAAAAGCAAAGCAGCAGCTTGAGATTTAGTTAACATATTTTCATTGTCGATAAAAATTTCTGGATAAGCTAATAAAACTTCACTAAGCAGTAAGGAAGAATTTTTTAAGTCTGCTCCAAAAATGATTCTACCTATCATATCAGAAAATTCTTTTCCAGAAATTCCAGAATCAGGATTAAATTTTTCTGAAGAATTTATTATTCTTGCAGAAGCTAATCCTTCAATATACTTTTCATTTTTATTGTCTTTAATATCATTAAATGATGGAAGTGTAAATGATTCATCGATTACACCAAGACCACTAGAATATTCAAATTTTTTCTCTAGAAGTTTATCAACATACATAGACTCAATTTCTGCAAGATTAAAAGCTTTTACAAGCCATTTGGCAGCAGTACCTCTTGTTAAAATTTCGTTGGGAAAAAACTTATAATTATTTTCAATAACACCTTTTTCATAAAGACCGCTTATAGCATAATAAAATTCATTTCCTGTTATATCAGTAAAGTTGTAACTTGATGCAACACTTATACTTGAAATTATCAAAAAACTTAAAACAAAGAATAAAACAAATTTCTTTTTCACTTATTACACCCCCTTCATAGAATTGTTAATTCAATTGTACTACTGAATTGTTTCTTCTATGATTGAAAAATATAAAGAAATATTAAATCCCGACTTTTTGAGTTAGGGAAGCAAAAAATCAAAATATAATATTCAAAACAAA
>CAYZNB010000192.1:0-5044 GCA_964478535.1 uncultured Thermotogaceae bacterium | reverse complement strand
TAGTTTTGATAATGTTTTTATTTGTTGGATGTGGTTCGAAAAAAGGTACTACTGAGGTTATAAAATCAAATGAAGTTTTTGTTGCTACTTCTTTGGAAGATTTTTCTGATGATTTTAGTGTTAGTGTAAAAGCTTCTAACAATCTTGGTTATGATTTGCTGAAAATTTTATTTGATGGAGATAACGCATTATTTTCTCCTTTTAGTCTTTCGACAGCACTTGCAATGCTTCAAAATGGGGCGGTTGATGAAACTAAATTAGGTATTTTAAATGTTATGGGAGAATCTGAACAATTTGGAATTAATCAAAGATACAATGCTCTTATAAGTTATATTTCAAAAACTCCTGAAAAAGATGATGAAAAAGGGCTTCACACTTTGATAGGAAATAGTTTTTGGTTTAGAGAAGAAATCAATCCTAAAAAAAGTTTTGTAGATACTTTATCTAAATATTATGGAGCAGAAATTTTCAAAGTGAATTTTAGAGATCCTAAAACGGTGGATGTTATAAATAAATGGGTTGAAGAAAAGACTAATCATTTATTGAAAGATACTTTATCTGAAATAGATCCGTCAGCTTTAGCGTATCTTATGAATACTGTATATTTTAAAGGGTCTTGGATAAAAGAATTTGAAAAACATGCTACTTCAGACAAACCTTTTTATTTAGCAGATGGAAGCGAAAAGTCTGTTTCTATGATGTATCAGGAAAATTATTTTAATTATTATGTAGAAGAAAATCTTCAAGTTGCGGCATTTCCTTATCACGATGGAGCAACTATGTATGTATTTCTTCCAAAAAATGATATAAATGAATTTTTAAATGATAATAGTTATGAAAATATTTTAGAAAAAATAGAAAAAACAAAAAATGGTAGAATTGAAAGACTCGGTGTGTTTATGCCTAAGTTTGAATATGAAGTGAAAAATGATTTGAGTACTATTTTAGTAAAGCTTGGAATGGATCTTTCTTTTAATCCGGCAAAAGCAGATTTTAAGGAAATGATTGAACTTGGTGGTCAAAATGTTTATATAAGTGAAGTTTTTCAAAATGCAAAGATAATAAATGATGAGGCAGGAACGGAAGCAGCAGCTGTTACTGTTATAGGTATAAGGGCTACAAGTATGCCTGTAAGGCCTATTATTTTCAATTGTAACCGACCATTTTTTTATGTTATAGAAGATGATTATACTGGAGCAGCTTTATTTATGGGTATTTTTTCTAATCCTTAATTTTAATAATAAACCCCTGTTGATTTTTCAACAGGGGTTTAAATATATTATAAAATTATATTCTTCTTATATTTTCGTAGTGAATTTCTTTTAATTGATTGTCTAATTTATCATAACCTGAATAGTAAGAGTTAAATTTTCTTTCCATTATTTTCGCCTCCTTTTCCGTTAAATAGTTTTGATTCTTTCTAAGTAAATATCTCTCATTTCGTTATCAATTCTATCAATAATTTTAAATCTTTTATTTGTAGTCATTTTTAATTCCCCCTTTATTTTTTTGTTTTTTTGCCATCTCATCATCTTTCGCCTAACTAAATTCTTCTGATGTTTTCTAAATAAACTTCTTTCATTTCATTATCCAATTTATCATATCCAGAGAAGTAAGAATTTCTTTTATTTGCTTTAAACATTTTACTCCACCTCCTATATTTTTTTATGTTTTTTAATTATTTAATAAAATTATATCATTAATTTTTAAAAATGTCAAGCGATATTTCAATATTTTTTATTTTATTTTTAAAAATTTTAATTTAGAGATTATTTTTGTGGTTTTTTGTAAAAATTTTAAAGTTTGGAATAAGTATTTTATATTTTTTTTAATTTTTATTTTGTTTGATTATAATAAAATTATAGTACGTAGACCGAACTTCATGTCAATAGGTAAAAAATATCTTTTTATGTTAATGTTTTGTAAAAGCGGAAGTGAGCTTGAGGTTATATCAAAATATAAAAAACTATTATATGGAGTAATAAATTATATTTTATGATAAAATTGAAATGAATAATGGTTTTGCAAATAATTTAAATATATCATAATAAATGAAAGGAGATAAAAAAATGTTTATAGTTGATTCCCCAAGTGGTTCAAAAATGGTAGTTAATGGTAAGGAAATTATCAATTACAGCGGGTGTAGTTATTTGGGTATTTCTGATGAAGAGTCAATTATTGATGCGGGTGTAAAAGCTTTAAAGCAATATGGTTCTTTATGTCAAACTCCTAGACATTATGGTTTTAATATTCCACCTTATTTAGAGGTTGTAAAATCAGCGTGTGATTTTTTTGAGGTAGAATCGGCAACGTATTTTTCTACGGGGTATTTATTTGGTAATATAGTTTTACAAGCTTTAAAAGAAGAGTATGATGTAATATTTTTAGATGAAAAAGCACATTATAGTATTACAGATGGTGCTTATGCTTGTGAAAAACCTATTTTTAGATTTAAACATACTGATTCTTATGATTTAGAAAAAGTTTTAGAAAATAATCTTGAAAAAGATCAAATTCCTATAATCGCTACTGATGGTATGTTTCCTACTTACGGGAATATTCCGCCTTTAAACAAGTATTATGAAATTATTTCAAAATATAATGGTTGGATTGTTGTTGATGAATCCCATTCTTTTGGAACTGTTGGAAATACAGGAAAAGGTGCTATTGAAAAATTTAATTTACCCCGAGATAGAGTAATTGGTGGTGGGTCAATGGCTAAAGCTTTTTGTGCATATGGCGGGTTAGTTTTGGGTAGTAAAAAAGTAATAGATTTAGTTACATCTTCTGCACCATTTTGGGGGACCTCAAGTGGAATGAGTGCTTCAGCAGCAATGACAGCAGAAAGCTTAAAGTATGTAAAAAATCATCCTGAATTGTTAATTAAATTAAGAGAAAATATTCATTATTTAAAAAAAGGATTAAACGATTTAGGAATAAATGTGGAAATGACAGAAACTCCTGTAGCAACTTTTGTTATTGGTGATTCGATAAAAATGAAATCTATTCAAAAAGAGCTTTTTAATAAAGGTGTTTGTATAACTTATTCAAATTATATAGGTGCAGGTAAAGACGGTGTTTTAAAATTTTCTATTTTCGCTTCTCATACGAAAGAATCAAATGATAAATTGTTATCACTTTTAAAAGAATATGTTTAAATCAGAAAAAAATTTTCTTTAATTTTGAAGTATAAATAATTAGTGAAAAAGGAGATGTTTATGAAGATTTATAATACAAATATAGAAGGATTTAAAATTCGTTTTGCTTCAAAAAATGATGTTCCGCTTATTTTAAATTTTATAAAAGAATTAGCTGATTATGAAAATCTTTTAGATCAAGTTGTGGCAACGGAAGATAGTCTTATGGATTCATTATTTGTTAAAAATCAAGCGGAAGTAATTATTGCTGAAGAAATGGATAAACCTGTGGGTTTTGCATTATTTTTTCACAATTATTCTACATTTTTAGGGAAAGCGAATCTTTATTTGGAAGATCTTTATGTGATTCCAGATTATCGTGGAAAAGGATATGGTAAGGCTCTTTTAGCTTTTTTGGGAAAGGTAGCAGTAGAACGTAATTGCGAGCGTTTAGATTGGTGGTGTTTGGATTGGAATAGTTCTTCTATAAAATTTTATAAAGAGATGGGAGCAATTCCAATGGATGAATGGACTGTATATCGTGTAGAAGGTAATAAATTAAAAGAATTAGCAGAAAAAATAAATTTTAACGAGTTTTAATATAAAAAAACTTCTCTATATAAGAGAAGTTTTAAATGTATATGTATTCGTTGCTGTAAATATATTTTGATGGTTTATAATAAACTTCTGTATATTCTATCATATCTTCTTCTAAATCGTAAGCTACTCTTGTTTTTTTCAAAAGAGGGGTGTTTTTATTTAAATTAAAATCTTTATTTGGAATGTCTTTTCCCAGAATGGCTTCCATATAGTCTGTTGCTCTTTTTATAATTATATTTTTTTCTCTAAATATTTCATATAAAGAAATAATTTGTTCTGGGTCATTTAAAAATTCGTCTAAATCATATTTGCAGGAAACGTAAGTATCAAATTCCATTATTATTTCTTCATTGATGCTTCTTTGTCTTTTTAAAAGATAATAATGAGTACTTGAAGGTAATGCTTTATCAAAATAATTTATATCTACTTTAATTTTTTCAAAAGAAATAATTTTTGTATGAAGTTCAACGTTCATATCTTTCATTTTTTGAGAAAAACTTTTTAATTTGATTTTTTCTTGAACTTCCATAGAAATGTGTTTGTTTATAACAAATGTGCCTTTTCCTGGTCTTTTTTCAATGTAACCTTTTTTTGTGAGATCGTCCATCGCTCGTCTTATAGTTATACGGCTTACGTTGTAAGATTTCATAAGCTCTGGTTCGGCTGGAATTATTTCTCCAATTTTATAGACGCCATTAATTATTTTAATTTCTAAGTCATCCATAACTTGTTTGTAAAGAGGTAATCCAGAATTTTTGTTTATACCTGTCATAAAATATCCCTTTCCTTTATATAATATTGAAATTAAATTTTTTCCAAGATTTTAAATAATTTAATAAAAAAATTTCTTCATTTATTATTTTTCCTATTACATTCATTTTTCCATTGTTTGGAATATCTTTTAAAGCTATTGACAATTCTCCTGTATATTCAGAATTGTTGTTATCTATAAAAATATATCCTTTTTTTATATCAATAGTATTGTTTGGTGAGCATATGTTATTTATTTCTTTTTTGGCTTGAATTGTTCGGATTGTATATTCAGATAAATCTCCACGACATGTATAATAAGGAAAATTTAAATATTCTTTTTCTTTTTGCGTTATATTATCTAAAACTATTATATCAAATGTTGTTATAGAATCGTTAAGATTAGAAAGTTTTTTAATTTCATTTTTAGTTGCATAACAATTTCCTATTATTATTTTATCATTTAATTCAAGACTTAACAAATGTTTTGCTTGGGTTATAATGTTCATATTTCTATGTTTTTCAAGAGTAGGCGTTTTAAAACAATTTTTTTTAAC
>CAYZNB010000191.1:0-5107 GCA_964478535.1 uncultured Thermotogaceae bacterium | reverse complement strand
CGCTACTTTATTTCATCCATATTTACCATCAAAGCATTATAATAAAAAAAATTTGTGTCACTTGCCACTTTTAACTATTTAAACGCCTAACCATTTAAACATTTTTTGTTTTTCCTGACCAACTTAAAATCATTATTTGCTGTCAAAGCACAATAAAAAATCGATTTTCTGTAAATTTATACGGACAATTATGAAAAGTTGAAACTTATAAATAGTAAAAGAAAATTATGAGATATGTCATTTCAAACGAAAAAGAGTCCTTCTTTGGAGGAGAAATCTGCGTTCCTTGATTTTTTATTAAATTATTTCATAACATAGAAGTAAAAATCGCAGATTTCTCCTCCAAAAAACGTCGTTCGAGATGACAGAGCAAAGCGTGTTAAAAAGTTTATTAGATTATTTATAAACTTAAATAACCTAATATCGTTCAATAATTTTTACCCAGAAAAAATTTTTTGTACCACTTGCCACTTTTCAACATTTTAAACGCTTACCCAATTAACCATTAATAATTTTTTTGTACCAACTTACCATCTTTTTCATTATACCACAGTATTCTTAAAACACAAAGTTTTATATTTTTAACAAAAATATTTAATTTGTAATTTCAAATGTGATATAATTACTATGAATAAAATTATCTTGGAGGTGTATTATGGCTGAATATGAAATTTTTGATCCTAATGATTCAACTCAGAAAAAAAAGAAAAAACCAAATGTTCCTATAAAGCTTATAATAATAGGTGTAGTTGTTATTATAATTTTGACTTTTTTATCTACAGGAATATATTCTGTAGATGCTTCTGAAATTGCTTTAGTTAAAACATTTGGAAAATATTCTCATACCGTTGAACCAGGTATTAATTTTCATTTACCTTATCCTTTTCAGACTCATGAAAAGATAGATGTCCGAACTATACGTACTATAGAAATAGGTTTCAGATCTCAAGCCGCTCGAGGTTCTAATGTAAATTTTAGACATGTTGGCGAAGAAGCTAATATGATTACAGGCGACGAAAATATTATTAGTATTTATCTCGTTGTTCAATACAGAATCGTTGATCCGGTTAATTACTATTTCAACGTAATAGATGATTATAGTCTCGTAAAATTCACAACAGAAAGTGTTTTAAGAGAAACAGTTGCTTTTTCAAATCTTGATGATGTTTTGACTACCGATAGAACGTTAGTTTCTATTCAAACGGCTGAAAATGTTCAAAAAATATTGGATGAATATAATGCGGGAATTAGAATTGAAGAAGTTTTTCTTCAAGATGTTACACCTCCTGAACCTGTGGTTGCAGCCTTTGATGACGTGAATAATGCAAGACAAGATAAAGAAAAACTTATAAACGAAGCTAACAGGTATAAAAATGAAATAACTCCGAGAAGCCAAGGTAGAGTTCAGGAAATTTTAAGGGAAGCTGAATCATATGAGTATGAAAAAATTGCTATTGCCACAGGAGAAACCGAAAGATTCAAAGCTTTAGTTTACAGTTACGAATTATCTTCTGAAATTACTAAAAAAAGAATGATTCTCGATTCGATTGATAAAATGCTTGATAATGCTCAACTTAAAATTATCTCGGAATCAGGTAATACTTTAAGATTACTAAATTTAGATGAATTGATTGGTGGTGGTTCTAAATGAAAAAAACTATCGGATTAACAATTTCTGGGGTTATCGCTGTAATAATTTTATTTTTAGTTTTTTCTTCTATGTATATAATTGATTTAACACAACAGGCAGTTATTTTAAGATTTGGCCAGATAAGAGAAATAAAAACCGAACCTGGTTTATATTTTAAAACTCCTTTCTTAGAAAACGTTGTAAAACTGGAAAAAAGAATTATGCTTTATGATATTTCTGCAGAAAGAATTATAACTAGCGACAAAAAAACTATTATTGTAGATACTGTAGCTATTTGGAAAATCGAAGATCCAAGAATTTTTATTGAGTCATTAAGAACTACTCAAATGGCTTTATCAAGAATTGATGATATAGTTTATTCAAATATAAGAGATGCTTTGGCAAAATATACCTTTTTAGAAATTATTTCGGATAAAAGACCATTAATACTCGATGAAGTTGTTACTAAAAGTAGAGTTACTTTAAAAAATTATGGTGTGTATCTTGAAGATGTGAGAATAAAAAGATCTGATTTGCCTGACCAAAACACTCAAGCTGTTTACAATAGAATGAAGGCCGAAAGACAATCTATAGCTGCTCAAATACGTTCTGAAGGCGAAAGAGAAGCACAAATAATTAGAGCAGAAGCAGATAAACAGGTTACAATTTTGCTTTCAGAAGCAAGAAAAGATGCCGAAATAATGAAAGGTGCCGCAGATGCTAAAGCTATCGAGCTTTATGCTGAAGCATATGGCATGAATGATGAATTTTATGAGCTTTTAAGAATCACTCAAATGTATGAAACTTCTTTTAAAGATAGTATATTAACTATACCTTCTGATTCTCCTTTATTAAAATTTTTTCAAGAGGTAAAGTGATTGAATGAAAAAGATTTATGTAATTTTTGTAATTGTATTTTTTATGACATTCTTTTATTCTTGCAGCAAAGAAATAACTGTTGAAAATAAAGTTGTAATAAATTACAAAATTTCTGAATTTATTCCTTTAGAAATAACCACAAATTTTAATTACACTAATCTCAAAATAAAAATAAATGGTTCCCCGAAAGATTTCGAAAAATCTTCGGGGTCTGTTTTTTTAAAAAATTTAGATTACGGCGAAAATGAAATTACGATTGAATTCTTTGATGCACGAGACGTTTCATTAATGGTATTTGAAGATATTATTTTTTTTGATAATAAAAAACCTAATATTTCTATATTGAAAAAAGAATTGATTAACGGCAAATTAAATACATCTTTTAATTTTGATAAAGAAGATTTCAATTATGCTGAAATTTTTTTAAATGGAGAAATCATAAAAGTAATTAAAGAAAAAGATTTTATAATTAATTTAGAAAAAAATACCGGTATTAATAAATTTAAAATAGTTGCTTTTGATTCTTTGCAAAATTTCTGTGACATTTATTTTGAAATTGACACTAATGAAGATTTGCCACCAAAAATTCATTCTAATAATTTCAGAATGAATTTGTTTTCGGAATATAATTTAGATACGGTTGACGATTGGGAAGAAAATTTGACTTTTTTTATCAAAAAAAATGATAAGATTTTTCAACCTTATGAAGTTTTATTAGATAATTTTAATAGTGCTACTATAATAGCATTTGATTCTAATAAAAATAAAACAGAAAAAAACATGCCGGTTTTTTTTGATAGTTTGATTCCATCAAGAACTAAAGTATATTCAAGACTTTTATCAAAAGATGTAGGATATTTTTCTTGGGAATATGATCCGCAGTACAATAATTATGTAATTGAAAAATACAATGAAAATGTTGGATGGTATTCTTCAAAAAAAACAGAATCTTCTTTTATAAGAATAGAAGATGATAAAATTTTTTATGTAAGAAAACTTTCTAACAATTCAAGTTATGGTTTTCCTTCTGCTCCTGTTTTTTTATTTTCAGACCGTCTTCTTCCTTTAGGTACAGGAATTATACCAAACATTACAGAAAATACTTTATTAACTCAAATTAACTCTCCTTTTATAATCGCATCTGACATGATTATTGACGAGAATAAAACTTTATTTATTGAATCAGGTAGTGAACTTCGTTTTTTTGCTCAGTCAAGAATGGTAGTCAGAGGAACTTTGTTCATTATGCCCGGAGCAATAAACACTAAACTTTTTGGCGATGGCACTATTATACTTGATGGGGGAAGCATAATAATTTCTAATACAGATATAGACAATATAGAAATAAGAGGAAATAGTGGTCAATTAATTTTTTTAGAAAGCATAAACTATTCAGGGAATTATAATATCAACCTTAATAACATCGGAAGAATTAGTTTTTATGATTCGTATTTTAATAATAATTCAATTACAGTTAACAACACTCAAGGAATTTTTATTGATGCATCTTTTTTAAACAATGTTTATTTCCATAACATCAGCGAAGTTTTATTAAATAATTCCAAATTTAAATCTTATAATAGTTTTTTTAAAACTCGTACAGTTGCTCAAAATTCTATTTTTGAATCAATTACTCTAAAAGATGTTTCTTATTTTTACAGTATAAAAAATTCTTCCGAAATCGTTGATTTATTCAATTTTTCTATGCTGATAAATAATAACTCTTCTTTTAATTTTGTTAGAGAAAACGGAGGCGTTTTTATTGAATGATTTTGTTGAAAATGCTTACAGAGATTTAAAGCTAATTTCTCCTTCTAATTCACATTTGCCTAATCAGGCTAGTGTAATGCTTGCTTCTTTAGCAAAAATAAAAAATAATTCAAAAGTTATAGAGTTAGGCTCAGGAATAGGACATGTTTTATTTGTTTTAGCAAAAAAATATTTTAACTGTGAATTTTTAGGTGTCGAAATACAAGAAGATTTGATTAATTATAGTATTGAAAATAAAAAAAATAATGAGATTATTAATGTTGATTTTTTTAATGATGATGTGAAGAATATTAGAAAACATTTCAAAGCTGAAACTTTTGATTATGTTATCTCAAATCCACCTCATTATTTTTCGGGGAAGAAAAGCACTTCTGAAGATCGTCTAATTGCTAGAAATAATGATAATTTAGATTTGCTTGATGATTTTTTTAGCTCAACAAATTTTCTTTTAAAAAATAAAGGGATTTTTTATTATGTTGTTCACCCCAATCATTTTAATGATATTATAATTTTGATGAGGAAGAATAATCTTGAACCTAATGAAATTTTTGTTGGATATGGTAATCCGTCAAAAAACGCTCAATTAATATTTATTTCTGGTAGAAAAAATGGGGGGAAAAACTTTATTGTTCATCCTCCGATATTTTTTAATGAATAGATTTAAAGTTGGTAAGTTGGAACAGTAGTTGAGCAGTAGTTGAGCCATCGTTGAACTATCGTTGAACCATCGCTTAACTATCGTTCGACCATAGCTACTAACCAACTATATATTTTTTTGGAGGTTTTTATGAAAGGGAAATTGATTATAATTGAAAGTGGCTCTGATGC
>CAYZNB010000190.1:0-5108 GCA_964478535.1 uncultured Thermotogaceae bacterium | reverse complement strand
CATGCTATTTTCTTACGCATTTTTTGATTCGCTCAATTGTTTTTTTGACGAAAATCCTCAATTGTTCGCTACTTTATTTCATCCATATTTACCGTCAAAGCATATAATAAAAAAACTGTCAAAAGTATCATTTTAAAAACTTAAACGCTTTTTGTTTTTCCAGACCAACTGTCTGCTGACCAACTGACCAACTTTAAAAACCATATTTACCATCAAAGCATTATAATAATAAAAACGAAACGAAAATGAAATAATTCGAATGTAAAATAACAGTTAATTGAGGAGGTGTTACCATATGTCAGCAAAATTAAATAATATCAGACAAATTAATAGTGATGAGGTAATCACGACTCAATTTATATATGAATCTTAAATTTTTTAATTAATTAAATAATTGATTCATTAATAAAAGCTGTGGTTATCTTTCCACGGCTATTTTTATTTTTTGTTTTCTTTTAAACAGAAGACAATAATTTTTTTATTTTTGAATAATTCTATAATATTTTAGTATATAAAAAATGCCGTGGCGTAATGCTACGGCATTTTTTTTAATAAAATTAAAAAACTATATTAAGGAGATGATTGAGATGCTAAAAAGAACAAAAGCGAATGTTAATTATGGAGGGATAAAAAAATTATGAGGTGATAAAAATTGGATATTATTAATTTGGGAATTTTGGCACACGTGGATGCTGGAAAAACTACAGTTACAGAAAATTTGCTTTATAAAGCAGGTGTGATAAAACAAATAGGAAGAGTGGATAGCGGAAACACTGTTACTGATTCACTTGAAATAGAAAAAAGAAGAGGTATAACGATAAGAACGACAACAGTTTCATTTGACTGGAAAAACATAAAAGTAAATCTTTTAGACACTCCGGGACATGTAGATTTTATAGCAGAAGTAGAAAGATCTGTCCAAATATTAGATGGAGCTATTCTTGTTATTTCAGCAAAAGAGGGTGTTCAAACACAAACAAGAGTTATATTCAATATATTAAAAAAATTGAAAATACCCACAATTTTATTTATAAATAAAATTGATAGACAAGGAGTTAATTTAGAAAAAATATATAAAAGCATAAAAGAAAAATTGGAATGCGAAACAATGAAAATGCAATCTGTATTAGGAGAAGGGACTAAAGATTTAATAATTACACCTTGGGAATTAGACAATGAATTAAAAATTGAAAACACAGAAACAGTATGTTTGTATGATGAAAAACTTTTGGAAAGCTATCTAAAAAAAGAAAAAATTGAAATAAAATCAACTATTATAAAAGAGATTGAAAAAAATAATTTATACCCGATATACCACGGTTCAGCACTTCAAGGTGTTGGGATTGAAGAATTGCTTGAAGGAATAACTACATTTTTACCAAAAATAAAAAATAACTCAGAAAAACCATTATCGGCTGTAGTTTATAAAATTCAAAGAGAACAGAATAATCAAAAGAATGTTTATTTGAGGTTATTTCAAGGAACTTTAAAATATAGGGAAATAGTAAACTTAGAAGAGAAAAATGAAGAACTAAAGATAAGAAATTTAGAAACGATAAAGAATGGAAAAATAGTGAAAACGAATGTAGTTAAAGCAGGAGATATTGCAATTCTTCCGAATTTAGAAGGATTAAAAATTGGAGATTTTGTAGGAATAAAAACAGAACATTTCAGAAAAATTTCTATGGCATTTCCTACATTAAAAACAACCATTAATCCTTTAAAAAGTGAAGAAAGACAATTGTTAATACAAACGCTTTTTAATTTAAGTGAAGAAGATCCATTCTTGAATTGCTATATAGATTCTTTGACTGATGAGATAGTAATAAACTTATTTGGAGAAGTGCAAAAAGAGTTTATAAAAACATATATTGAAGAAAGATTCAATATAAAAACCGAACTTAGCGATACTATAACTTTATTAAAAGAAAAACCTTTAAACTATGGGGAATCTTCAATTGCAATGTGGACAAAATTAAATCCTTTTTGTGCTTCTATAGGCTTATCAGTAGAACCCGTAGAAGAAGGGGAAGGGGTTATATACGAAAACAACATTTCTTACGGATTTTTAACTAGACCTTTTCAAAATGCTGTTTTAGATGGCATAAAAAGTGCTTTAAAGCAAGGATTATATGGATGGGAACTTACTGATATAAAAGTTTCATTTAATTGGGCTGAATATAATAGTGTAGACAGCACACCAGCAGATTACAGGAATCTTGCTCCATTAGTTTTAATGGAAGCATTAGAAAAATCTGGAACTAAACTAATGCAACCGATTATGACTTATAAACTTACAATACCTTCAGAAAATGTAGGAAAAGCGATATCTGATTTAATAAAAATGAAAGCAACGCTTTCTAACCCTTTAATAAAAGGTGAAGAAACAATAATTGAGGGAAAAATTCCTGTTGAAACATCTAAGAAATATTCTTTAGAATTAGCTTCATATACAGAAGGAAAAGGCATGTTCGATTTAGAATTTGCAGGGTATGAGCCGTATGATGGTGAAGTTAAAATTAGAGAAAGAACAGGATATGATGCAACAAACAGAGTAAAATATCTATTGCAAAAATCAAATGCTATAAAAATATAGAAGAACAACAATAGAATTATTTATATTAAAATTTTTTTTAAGGGCTGCTTATTTAGAGAGCCCTTTTTTAAATGTAAATAAATTCATATAATAATCAAATTAACTTTATTTTTGAAGTATAAAAATATGTTATAATAATTATATATAAAAAATTTTTCTGAGGAGGAAATATTATGCAAAAAGCAAAAATATTTTTAATAACAGGACTTTCGGGGTCAGGAAAAACGTTGTTGTTAAAATCTCTTGAAGATGAAGGTTTTTTTACTGTAGATAATGTTCCGCCACATTTGATAAGAGATTTTATAAATATCGCTTGTACAACAGATATTAAAAAAATTGCAATTGTTTCTGATATAAGGTGGAAAAAAACATCAGAATTGATAGACGCTTTTTTAAACCTTCATAATTATACTCCTTGTGATATAGATGTGAAAAAGATATTTTTAACTTCAGAAAAATCAATTTTATTAAATCGTTTTATAAAATCAAGAAGAAATCATCCTTTAAATCTTCCGGTAGCAGAAGCTATAGATAAAGAAATTGAATTATTAAATCCTGTAAAAGATATTTCAGATATAGTAATAGACACTTCAAATACGGAACCGTCTGAATTGAGAAAAAGATTTTTATCTCTTATTGAAGAAAAATCTGTTCAATTAACTTTAGATATTATAAGTTTTGGTTTTAAACATGGAATTCCTCAAACAGCCGATTATGTTTTTGATGTTAGATATATGAAGAATCCATTTTATTTTCTTGAAATGTATAAATTAAATGGCACAGATGAAAAAATAATTAATTATTTAGAATCATTCCCTGAAACGTTTATAACCGTTGAAAAAATTGCAGATTATGCTAGATTTGTTCAAGACTCTTATACAGAAGTCGGTAGACTTGCGGCACATTTCTGCATTGGATGTACTGGGGGTAAACATAGAAGCGTCTACGTGGCACAAAAAATTCATGACATTTTAAAAGGCGAAGGACGAGATGTAAATTTATTGCATAGAGATTTTGAGAAAGAATAATTGATTTTAAAGATGCACAGATTTTATTTCTCTAAATTTAGCATATTCAATAATTTTTTTAATACGTTTAACTAAGTCTTGATTTTCATTATCAAGACTTTCTTTATTATTAATTTTAATTAATAATCTGTCTAAATCATAATAATTCATAGAAAAAATATATTCATCATCTATCCCAGGTATCAAATCTGGCGAAGGTTTTTTTTCGATTATAAAATCTGGAAGCGATAATTTTTTTGCGAGTTCGATAACCTGAGTTTTATAAAGATGAAATATAGGCTCATAATCAACAGAGTCATCACCGTATTTTACGTATAATCCGGTAAGAAATTCTGTTTTATTTGTAGTTCCAACAACAGAATACCCTCTTTTTTCAGCTTCTAAATAAAATTTACACATTCTTATTCTATGTTTTGCTCTGTAATAAGCAAGACCTTTTAGAAAAAAAGAGTCTCCTGAATTAGATAAATCTTTAAAAAAGATATTTTCTTTTCCTAAAGATTCCCAATTCTTTTTTGCATATTTTTCTTTAATAAAGCTTGGAATAAAAAAAGCGGGAGGTTGAAGTTTATAAGCACCTATATGTCTTAATTCTCCAGAAATTTTATGAACTTTATGTGGAATTTTAAGAAAATCGCATATTTTTAAAGCATCTTTCAAAGTTTTTTTTGAAGAATCTCTTTCAGGAAGAATTAACCCATACACATTTTGAGCACCAAGTGCTTTTGCACACAAACAAGCAGTTACAGCGGAGTCTAATCCTCCAGAAATTCCAATAACAGTACCTTTAAAATCATACTTGCAGTTAAAAGAAGTAATGAAATCTAAAATTTCATTCAACATAACTTCACCAGCTTTCAAATTAAAATTTTTGAATAAGGAATTCACAATTTTGATTTTTATAGCTATAATATATTATAACAGAAAAAGTTAAAAAGGAAAAAGTTGGTCAGTTGGAAAGTTGGTCAGGAAAAGCGTTAAAAACATATAATAACGAAGTTGTAAATAATGACTGAACAATAGCCGAACAATAGTTAAACAATAGTTAAACGATTGCTTAACTGCCGTTCAACTATCGCTCAACTATCGTTCCCAAAAATGAAGTGTTAAACATTGGATAAAATAAATCGCTTACAAGATCAAATTTTCTAAAAAACAGCTTTCGCTCGGTCAAAAAATTCGGAAAATAGCAAACTCGCTACGCTCAGACATGCTATTTTCTTACGCATTTTTTGATTCGCTCAATTGTTTTTTTGACGAAAATCCTCAATTGTTCGCTACTTTATTTCATCCATATTTACCGTCAAAGCATATAATAAAAAAACTGTCAAAAGTATCATTTTAAAAACTTAAACGCTTTTTGTTTTTCCAGACCAACTGTCTGCTGACCAACTGACCAACTTTAAAAACCATATTTACCATCAAATCTTTATAATAAAAACTGTCAAAAGTATCATTTTAAAAACTTAAACGCTTTTTGTTTT
>CAYZNB010000189.1:3503-5193 GCA_964478535.1 uncultured Thermotogaceae bacterium | reverse complement strand
CCAAAATATTTTATATCATTTTCAAAAGAAAGAAGATACAATCTATAGAAATCATCCATTCCGTCAAAGATATCGTTTATTGAAAGATAAGAATCATTATTTATATAAATAGTTCTTTCATAAAACCTTTTTTCATTTTCTACAAAGAAAGTAGGTAAAAATTCAACTGAAATAGTGTTAAAACCTTCATAAACATTAGTTCTTAAAAAGAAGTTATCCGTTGTATTTATAGTTCCAATAGGAAAGCCGTTTACAAATACTTTTGCTTTTGTATTTGAATGGAAGTAATTATATTCAACATCATTCTTTATACTTATTTCATATACAGGAGGAACAATAAATTCAATATTACAAGCAGAAAAACTTATTAATAAAACAATTGTGATAAGAATAAAAGATAATTTTTTCATGATTCTGCCTCCTTTACCTATGTATTTTAAAACTATCTATAATAATAATTACATCTTGCAAACAAATATCAAAATCGTTAATACGATTTTTATAAGTAAAAACATATACTTTACTGTTGTTAACTATCCAACATTTTAAAGATTGAGTATTTTCATTTTCAATATAATTTATTAATTGACCTTTCTTTCCACCGAAATAATAAATAGTATTTTCTATCAAAATATTGTTAGATGTTTTTACACTTGTGAATGAAGGAGGTGAATTATTTGAACCTGATTTTTGGAATTCTGGCGGATCATTTTTTTTGAAAGAAGGGTTAAGGTTTAAATCATCTAGCACTAAATTCGAATAATCATCCAACGAAATATTTTTGCCGATACTTATAATTTCTAATGAAAACATTCCATTGTAATATCTTTGATTATGATCAAAATTAATGTTCAAGATTTTACTAAAACCATTAAAATTATTTCTTGAAAAAGATTCAGATAAATAAATATTTTTACTGTGAATAAAACTTATTCTTTCATCAAAATCTACGTAAACATCATAACTATTTACAAAATTATTTCCTGAATGAAAGATGTAAGGGTTTCCGCTCACAAAAATATTATTAAATGCTAAAACTACTAAAAGTAAAAGTATAAAAAGTGTAAAAGTTTTTTTCATTTTTAATCATCTCCTTAATTATTATGTTTTCAAAATAATTATAAGATCAAATAACTTTTTTTACAATTAGTTTCTGATGAAATGGAAATATATAGAATAATAAGCAAAAATATAAATATAATTAAAAAACCTTATATTTTATAGTTAATCTTGTTTATTTATAATAAAAGTGAAATAAATGTCAAAATTTCTTTTTGGTTTAAATTGACTTTTTTAGTTTAACATGATAAAGTTAGGGGAAACTAAACTTTATATAGGAGGGGTTATTTTGAAAATGAAAAGTTTTATAGTTTTTGTCATTTCTTTTTTTATTCTTTCGAGTGCTGCGTTAGCTTGTGGTGTTCCTTTTGATTTTAGGCAAGGTTCTACAGATGTTGTAAGTGGTGGAAGTTATTCAATTGGTAATGAACATGTTGTTATGGAACTTCATGAGATTAATCATAATCTTGAGCATATAACATGGATATTTTTAGGGGTATTTATTCTATTTTGTATTTTTGTAATATTGAAGTTGATAGAAGTTATTTTATTGTTTAAAAATAAAAAAAGTTAGGGTTCAAATATTATAATATAAAAAGGGAGTGGATTTAAGTGCAATTTAAAAAAGTTT
>CAYZNB010000189.1:0-3403 GCA_964478535.1 uncultured Thermotogaceae bacterium | reverse complement strand
TTCAAATATTATAATATAAAAAGGGAGTGGATTTAAGTGCAATTTAAAAAAGTTTTTTTGGTTTTTACAGTGTTAGCTGTTATGTTTTCAATTACCATTTTAGGATCTGCAGATAAAGTTTTATTGAATTGGTATCAAGATGGAGATTTTAGCGGAACTGGAATTAATGGCTCTACAGAACAATTTTATGTTTATTTTAGCACAGGTGTAAAAAATGCGAATTTTAAGATTATAATTCCAGACATGACGAAAAAAGATCCTTATGGCGAAGGTGCTTTTAAAGTAATTGAAAAAAATACTTACAATGATTCTATTCCAAATAAAAATGAAATTTCTTTATTTGTGAGAGGGGATGCTTGTGCATCAGATAATTTTAGAGCGGGTTTTTCTTCAAGATTTTTATTAGAATTATCAACTGATTGGACTTATGTTTTTGATACAGAAAAAACAGGTTTTAATTATTATGATTCAAGATTTAATCCTATAAAACTTGTTGCTGAAAATTTTGTAATAGAAGTTGATGAAAAAGAAATACCTATTCAAAAAGTTGAATCAGTAAATAACATAACTTTAAATAAAGATATTTATCCGCCAAAAGTAGCTTATCAACTTTTGCTTTCTTCTGCAAAAGGAGATAGTCATTCTCCTTTGGGAAGTGTGGGAATAATATTTAATGAACCTGTTCAAGTTAAAGCACCTTATTATGCAAGTCCAAGAGGCCATAAATTACACACACCGCCTCAAAATCAAGATTATGTATATTTTCAAGCAAAATACGTTTTAATAGAAGAAAAAAATACTCATATAATAAAAGGTATTGAAATTGAAGGCTTATATGACGGTAAAAGTTGTGCTCACTTAAGCACTTTAACAGAAACTAGAGCAGTTAACGGAATGTATGATTATGATGTGCATATTTTTGATGCGAACAATAGATTAAGATGCATAAGAAATTTTGGTTGGCATTATATAATTCCCGAAAAAGACCTCACACCAGGAAAATGGAAACTAATAATAAATAGTATTGTTGACAGTGCTTATAATAAGATGGAACAACATGAAATGATAATTGAAATTGAAGATACTCCATTTTTAACAATAAAAGAAGTAAATAATACTGGAATTATCGTTGAATATACAAATGTAATACAAAATGATGGAAGAATGAGATTAGTTATAGATGATCCAGAATCAGCTGGATTATATGCAATATTTGCAAACGTAAAAAAAGGCGATAAAATAGTTGAATTCAAATTTAATCAAAAGTTTGAAAAGCTTCCTTCGGGAGTTTGGCGAATAAACGGAATAGAAGTATTGATAAAATAAAAAAAGGGCTAAACTAAGTTTAGCCCTTTTTTAATTTAAAATATCTTTTTTATTGAAATAAACAAAATTAATAGCAGAAAAAATTATTATATAACCTAAGATAACAAAAAATGATGAATAGAAATCTTTATCAATTTCTTGAAAAATATATTTTGATATATCTAAATGATTAGTTATAATAAAAATTTTAGATTTTTCTAAAATAACAGAAATAATTTGAAATAAAAATAAAACCCCTATAGAAGAAGTTATTGTCAAAGATGTTTTTTTAAAAATATTTGAAAAAAATATTATAATCATAGAAAATCCTGCCAAAGGGAATAAAGAAAAGATGTAATAAAAAATCGTTTTGATTAAACCTTCGTTTTTTGAAAATTCTTGCCCTATTGAATAATAAAAATTTCCTTCTAGTCCTAAAAATAATACTCCAGATAATAAAGCAGTAAAAAAAGTTATGGTCAACATAAACAGTATTAAGAGAAAAGATGAAATTATTTTAGCAGTAAAAAATTCATTCCTTGTTATAGGTCTTATTAAGCTTAATTTTAACGTACCTTCATTATTTTCATCTGATATTGCTCCTGAAATTAAAACTATACAAAATAATAAAATTAAACTTGAAATTGATTCAGACAAAAAAAACAAAGGGAAACTCAAACCACTGATAAAACCGAACATAATTTCTTCTTTAGCTAATTGAGACGTTCCGTAAGCCATTAAAAGTTGATAAAGAAAGAGAATAACTAAAACTATATATAATTTTTTTGATTTAAAAATTTTTAACATTTCATTTTTTAATGCTTTAAGCAATTTGATCATCTCCAGTTGTTAATTCCAAGAAATAATTCTCTAATGATTTGCTTTTTGGAATCATATATTGAACATTAATATTTTTATTTATAAGCTCTTTCAATAAATGCGAAGTATTTCCCTTCGTAAGTTCTATTTTATAACCATTTTTTATTAATTCAATCCCCTCAATATAATCATACATTTTAACAATATTTTCAATGTTTTTATCTTCAGTAATTAATTCTACAGTTTCATTATTTTCTGAAAGAAGATCTTTTACATTTCCTTCTATCAATTTATTACCATTTTTTATTATGGCAACTCTATTGCAAAGAAGTTCTACTTCATAAAGAATATGCGAAGAAATAAAAATTGTTATTTTCTCAGTATCTACTAATTTAATAATTAAATCTCTTATTTCCTTCATTCCATGTGGATCTAAACCGTTAGTAGGCTCATCAAGCAATACTAATTCCGGTTTGTTTAAAAGAGCTCTAGCTATACCTAACCTTTGTTTCATACCTAAAGAATATTTTCTGATTTTATCATTTATTCTATTTGTAAGACCTACCATTTCAACTAAATCATATATTCTATTTTTTGAAACATTATTATATAAATTAGCCATAAGTTTCAAATTATCATACCCTGAATAGTTTTCATAAAACATAGGAGTTTCAACAACAGCACCTACTTTATCTACGGCTTTTTTAAAATCTTTATCAAGATTGTATCCGTTAATAAAAATTTCTCCTTCGTTTTTTTTGATTAACCCTAAAAGCATTCTTATCGTAGTAGTTTTTCCTGCACCGTTAGGACCTAAAAATCCATAAATATCTCCTTTTTCAATGTTTAAATTGATCCCTTTAATGATGTGCTTTTTCCCAAAATATTTTTGAAGATTTGTCGCTTTAATAATTTCTGCCAAAATAATCATCTCCTTTTGTAATAAAAAATCGAAATATAAAATTTAAGATAAAAATATTTTAATTATATCATAAAAAAATTATTAAAAAGTGTAATTTGATTTAATTTTAAAATCAGTTTTTTGTTTTTATATTCAAAAATCCGCAAGTTTTGAATATCTAATTTCAAAATTAATTTTCATTATTATAAAAAATTTAGTTGTTGACAAAATTAATATTTTTTGATAAAATTAGTTTAACCTAACTTTATTAGTTTTAATTAAATTGTATAATGTTTAAAATATAAACTCAAAGGAGGAATTTTTATGAATAACGTATTATTCGCATTTTTACTAACTTTATTTGCAGGACTTTCAACA
>CAYZNB010000188.1:0-5194 GCA_964478535.1 uncultured Thermotogaceae bacterium | reverse complement strand
CCAACTTCCATCCCTATCTTTTTAGAATTTTATTTTTTAGTTACAGTAACAGAGTGAGGAAAAAATTTTTTATTAAATAAATATAGGAATAGACTTAGGATTAAAAACAACAGAAGTATATAGTAATGAATTTCAAGAAAATAAACAAAAGTAATAAAGTTTCCAGAAAATATAAAATGAATAAGAAAGGAGGATGTTATCGTAAAACAAGCAATATTATAAAACTTGAAAAGATTATAGAAAAATTTTATAAAATAGGGAAACCGCATTGCGATTCCCTATTTTATATTTTGAAATTTTATCAGTCAATTTTTATATCTTTTTTAATAAAAATCAAATATGAAACTGCCATCAGAATAAGAGATATAAAAATTATAAAAAGACCGTTTACATAATAAAATTTTCCTTCAATAATAGTATCAGTAATTGGTATATAATTATAAATGCTCATTCTTGAAATTAAAATAAGTTTTTCACTCATTTTTGCTAGAGTATTTCCAAAATACATATAAATAACTACTGCTAAAGAAATTAAAGTGTTCATAGAACTTTTTTGAAAGAATATAGAGCTTATCATAGAAATTCCAAGAAAAAAGAATTGGCTTACAAAAGAATAATATCCAAAAGCTATCAATACATTTTGATTATAAGGGTAATTTACAAGTAGTTTGAATTCAATCAACATAACAAAAGTGAATATTAAATTCAATAAAATTGTATATGAGATTAGACATAATAGTTTTTGAATGAAAATATCTTTTCTTGATAAAGGTTTAACTATTAAATACTCAATTGTCTTGTTCTCATATTCTTTTGCAAAAATATTTCCAACCATAGAAGCTATAAAAATTGCTCCTAAAATATATATAAAGCTCATTCCTTCTCCGCCAAAAATACCTTCTGGTTTGGTGAATAAATCTTTATCCAAATTGAAAGCACTTACAAGAAATTTTGGCAAGGAGTCTAAGAAGCTTAACATAGCGTCAGCTTCGTCTAAAATCAAGTCTGTCATCGGTACGTACATAGATAAAAATAAAATAAAAACAAGACTCCATATTAAAAAGGATTTTAAATTAAATTTCATTTCTTTTATATACAAATTCATTCTTTCACCTCATTTATAATATTCTATAAAAACATCTTCTAATTTAGGTTTTTCCATTTCTAAATCGATAAAATCTTGAGAAGAAACTTCATTAAGAAAACGTTTAAAATCTTCTTTAACAATATCAAAAGTTATACTTCCATCTGGATTAGTTGAATTTTTATATCGCTTTTTAAAATCCCCACTATTTTTTAATCCATAAATTGTAATAAGTTTGTTGGTGTAATTTATTAAATCATCTACTTCATATTCTTTTATTACTTCTCCTTCTTTCAAAATTCCAACTCTATCACAAATTTTTTCAACTTCAGAAAGATTATGAGAAGAAAATAAAATGGTATTATTTTTTTCTTTTTCTTTTTTTATCATATCATACAATTTTTGTTGTAAAAGAGGATCTAAACCATTGGTAGGTTCATCAAGTATAAGATATTTTGGTTTATGTACAAAAGTCTGAAGTATTCCCACTTTTTTCTTATTTCCCATAGATAATTCTTTAAATTTTTTATTCACATCAATTTGAAGATTATCTATTATATTTTTTTCATAAGCAATATCAATATTTTTATAAAAATTTCGGTTAAAAGATATTAAATCTTTCACTCTCATATCAGAATAATAATTTACTTCTCCCGGCAAATAACCTAAATCTTTTTTTATGTTATCTATTTTATCGGGCATTTTAAAATCCCTTATAAAAGCTTCCCCTGAATCATTTTTTAATAATCCTGTTAAAATTCTTATCGTAGTTGTTTTTCCTGAACCATTTGGGCCTATCAGTCCGTAAATCTCACCTTCTTTTACAGAAAAAGATATATTTTCAATTCCTTTATGTTTTCCATAGTATTTTTTTAATTTCTCAACTTTTATCACATTAGCACCTCCTAAAAAGCTTTTTTCTCAAATTTTTTGATAAATAAAAATAAATAAAATAAATGTATAACAAGAGCAATAATGAAGCAAATAAAAAAATAAAAATTATTTTTACTAATAATATATTTTACCATAATCATTTGCCAATAAAACGGTACGAAAAATAATAATTTTGTGAAAGGATTATCTATAAAAAATTCTAAAATAGGTGCAAGAAAAAAGAACCCTAATCCTTTTGCAAAAACCATTCCTTCAACTTTATTGTTTGAAAATACCGCTAAAAATAACGCTACTAAAGGAGCTTGTAAAGAGATTATCAAACTTAAAAATATAATGTTAACAAAAGGAATTGAAGTATATCCTAAAAATAGTATTGTAAAAATTGAATATAAAAATGACAATATAATCAAATGAAAAATTTTATAAAAAAAATAACCTGTTTTTTTTACAGGTGTAATTGAAATGTATGAGATGGTATTGTCATCAATTTCATCTAAAATTGTAAATCCTGTCACAAAACCTGTCAGTAAAGGTGTTGCACTGATTAAAAAAACTGTAAGTAAATCTGTATATTTATAAAAATCTAAAAAAGGTATAAAAGAAAATAAAAAAGGAATTAAAAATCTTCCAAAAATAGGCATAAATAATGGCATAACAATCATAAATAAAAGAATTGGATCTCTAAAAATATTTTTATAATCATTAATAGTCAAAATCAATAATTTTTTCATTTATTTATCCACCTGCCTTCAAAATTACATATTTATAAAATCTTTTATAAGTAAAATAGTACATGAGTAGATTAAATATGATTAATATAAAAATAGAAATAATTGCTTTAATTGAAGATGTTTCTGAAAAAAGCATACTGAATAAATTTAATGACGAATGTGTTGGAAATAAATAAAATAAAGAACTATTAAATATTTCAAAAAAAGATATTACCGGAATACTGAATATACTTAAATAAAGCATTGTCCAGATTAAATATTCATTGATGTTATTCATTTTTGATACTGCAAAAATACCTAACAAAGTAAAAAATGATGAAGTTAATATAATTGCTATAAGCAAAATTAAAAAATTGAATTTTATTCCAACTACAGCAAAAATTATCACTAAACTTGCAATAAAACTTAAAAAACTTAGTGAAAAAACTTTTGAAAGGATGTATTCGTGTATTCTTAAGGGGGTGGCGGTTAAAAAATCTATAGTGTTTTCAGATTTTTCAAATAATATTATTGCGCCTATAAATAAAAAACCTAAAAATGATGGATCTGAAAAAATTATGAAAGTTAAAGTTTTTGATACAAATTCTTCTGGAATACTTTTTAATATTATTATATAAATGACAGTTACTATTAAATAAACGGTATAAAATCCGTATTTGAATTGAATTTTGATATCATTTTTAAATGAATTAATAAATCTGCTCATTCTAAAACACTTCCTGTCGCTTGAATGAATATTTCATCTAAAGAGGATTCTTGTGAATGAATTGTTTTTATATTTTGATTTTTTATAAGATCTAAAAAAATTTTATTATATCCTAATTCATCTAAAGGAAAATCGCTGTAAATCAATTCATTGTTTTTAAAATATTCTATTCTTAAATTTCTTTTACTATTTTTAATTTTTAATTGTTTTGGAGAGTCTATTAATTTTATTTCTCCATCAATTATAAAAGCTACTGTATCACATATTTCATCAGCAATATTCATATTATGAGTAGTTAGAAGTATAGTTTTTCCCTCGTTTTTATTTTTTATTATTATTTCTTTAATCATTTTAGAATTTACGGGATCTAATCCAGAAGTTGGTTCATCTAAAAATAGTAGATCAGGATTATTTATAAATGCCCTTATGAAATTCAATCTCATCTTCATACCTTTTGAAAAGTTTTTTGCTTTTACGTCTGCGTTTTCTGAAAGACCGACCATTTCTAATAATTTCATTGGATTTTCAGTTTTTTTACTATAAAAAGATTTTGCAAGTTGTAAATTTTCTAATGCTGTTAATTTATTATATAATGCAGGCAACTCAAAACTCACTCCTATGTTTTCATAAAAATCTTTTCCTATTTCACTAACTTCTTTTCCGAAGACATTCACGCTTCCAATATAATTTTTTAAAATTCCCGTTATAATTTTTTGTGTAGTACTTTTACCAGCACCACTTGGCCCTAAAAAACCAAAAATTTCGCCTTTTTTTACATTAAAACTAATATTATTTACCGCTTTAACTTTATTTTTTGGATAAAAAAAACTTAAATCTTTAACTTCAATTATATCCTTCATTTTCATACCTCTTTTTATTTTAAAATTTTTTCAATAAATCCTTCAAGTAAAAAATCAATAGTGTTTTTAAAAGCATCATTACCTAAAAGTTTTCTATTGAAATATAGTATTATTAATGCTCTAAAACAATTTATCATATTTTCTAAATCTAAATTTTCTTTAAAAATATCAATATTTTTAATCCATTCGTTCATTTTGATAACAGAAGCCATTCTATGAGCTTTGATGTGATCTTCTGATAAATCTTCAAAAATTTCTTGAAACTCATTGTTAAAAATAATAAATTCAAACATTTTATTTTTTTCTATTTCTTCGATAATTTTATAAAACAAATCTTTAATAACATTTTTGGGGGAATTATTAACAACAGAAATAGAAGAAAAAATATTATTTCTCATCTCAATTGCTTCATTTTGCAAAATATTAAAAAATAATTCTTCTTTAGAATTATAAAAAGTATAAAAAGCACCTTGAGAAATACCGATTTTTTTTGTGATTTCTCTTATACTCGTTTTTTTATATCCAAAATGAGAAAACATTCCTTTTGCAGTAGTAAAAATTTTTTCTTTTATTCTTTCTTTTTCTTTTTCAGTAAAAGCTTTTGACATTTTATACCTCCTTTATGAGCCTATGAACCTTTTGTTTTTATGTTCATATATTACTATAATTAATTATTTTTGTCAAATAAAAAGTATCAACGAATATTTAAAAACAGATTTATTATTTTCCAGAAATTGTCTATAAAATACCAACGTTGTCATAAACGCTGTAACGCCGTGCAAAGTACGGCGTGGCTGTTACACTACATTGAAAACAAAAATGTTTTTTTATAAATTATAAATCCTAAAATATTTTCGAGTCATTTAATAGTTTTACGGTAAATATGGATGAAATAAAGTAGCGAGCAATTGAGAATTTT
>CAYZNB010000187.1:0-5306 GCA_964478535.1 uncultured Thermotogaceae bacterium | reverse complement strand
GTTTACAAAAACCTGTCCACCCCGTCAACCTTCGGTTGCCACCCCTCAAGAGGGGAATTAAGTGCAAATGCTTGTTTTATCGTATTTCCTTACCAACTTTCTAATTTTAATCAATAAAAAAAGCTATCATCATAATTATTTATTAAATCATACTCTTTTAAGATGTTGAGGTATTCAACAATGATTTCTTTATCGTGCTTAAAATATATTTCAGAATTATTTGCTGCCATTTTTAAAACAGCTTCAGGCATATTTCCGCCCATTGCATTAAATACAAAATTTACAGCACTGTCAAAATAGTTATTAAAATAGAAATTGGCTGAATTTTCATAAAGCTTTATAAAATATTTTTTATCGTTTTCGTTCAAAGTACTTCTTAAAAATAATCCGGATATCGGCATTGAAGGACTTAAACCAGTTAAATCAGCATAAACCTCTTGCATATCAAAATAAGTTCTAACTTTACCTTGAGTTCTAACTCCGGCTAAAGATACAAAGGGTTCCGGTAGAACAGCAATATTTTCTTTGTTGGAAGCTAAAAGTTGTACGATTTCTGCTGCGGCAGATAAATAAATTATTTCAAAATTAAGGTCTTTTTCATTTTTTAACATTTTTAAAACTAAATCTGCTGTTTGACCCGGGCCATGTAAAGTTAATATTCTTTTTCCGCTTAGATCTTCAAGTGTTTCTAACTCAATAGAAGATACAAGAAAAAAAGTTTTCCACAAAGAGACACCGGCAAGCTGATACTTTACGCCTTTTTCAATCATATTAATTCCAAAAGCAACTGGTAAAACAATAGCATCTGTTTGTTCTCTAATCATAAGCACTTGAGCTTCGTCAAGAGTTCTCCAATAATTTAGATTAATATTATCTGGTCTTTCAATAAACATTTGAGCAGCTGGAAGTAGTGTAGGTCCTAAAGGATTATGGAAATTTATTGAGAAGCTAAATACACTAATCATAACAACAAAAAATAAAACTAATTTTTTCACAAAAATTCCTCCTTAAAAATGTTGTTCAACATGAAGTTTGATATCTAATTGTTTTCTGACCTCTTCAATTGTTAAATAAGAAAGTGTATTTTTTCTTATGAAGTCAGATTTGTTTATTCCATTATTTCTCATAACAACGTGTTTCCAAGCTCCTGTGTTTGCATAGAACTTTCTTTTTTTATTTTTATAAATATTATAAAATTTAGGTTTGTGATTATGTCCCATAACGATTCCTTTTATTTTATCTTCAGGAATAAAAATTTCTTTATCGCCAAAGCCAATTAAATAATTTTCTGGAATCAAAAAATCTTCTAAAAGAAGCTTTTTTGATGATTGAAGCAAACCGTTGACTCCGTTTAAAACTCTTATATGATTTGCTATACGAACAAGAACTTCTCCTACTTTAATTCCACCGACTTTATTTATAAAAATATTTGATAAAAATGATTGTTTTGGAAAATTTGATTTTAACCATTTTTTGGTTTCTTTTGTACGCATAAAATTTATAAATGTGTTAGCCCAATTTCCCTTCAAGTCGTAGGGAATAGAATATTTTTTAGTAACATATTTTAGCCAGTAAAACATATCTAATTGTGGTGAAACGTTATCATAATCAGAAAATAAATCCTCTGGAAGAATTTCTAATATCTGAGCATCAAAATTTTGTCCCATATATTTTTGAAGCATCTCTCCAAAAGTAGGAAGGATTTTATTGTTTTCGTCTTTTGTGAATCTGTTAGCAAAATCAAATTGATGACCGTGAATGTAAAAAATTTCCCACTCTTCATCGTAATAATAAGGAAGTATTTCAACATTTCCCATATAATCTTTCAATTTTTCTGTCATTTTTTCAGAAAACAAAAAATGATAGTCATGATTCCCGCAAATATATTTTATAGGATTATTTTTTGATAATTCTTTTAAGTAGTTAAATACATTTTTATGAGTTTTATAAATATTCTCAAAATAATTATAATCAAAATTTTCAACAGTTGTTTCGACATCACTAAAAATTTGAGTATCTGTATAAGTATCTGTTAACTCTAAACAGTCACCCACAAAAATAATTTCAAGGTTCTCATTTTTATTTCTTTCAAGAAGCTTGATAAATTTTTTATCATAAACAAAATCATCTTTTAAATGACCATCACCTATATGAAGATCGCTAAAAATTATTTTCAAATAAATCCCCCTCAATTCACAAGAAAAACGTTTGTTTATACAATTATACCATTTTTGCGTAACATAAAAAGAGCGTTTTATTTAATGGAATAAGAATTTGAAAAACGTCTGAAACAAAAAATTAATGATTATTTGTTTAAAACGATACAAATACCCCCTTTACAAAAATGGCTTTTTCTGATAAAATAAAACTCGTAATTAATATTGGGGACGTGGTGAAGTTGGTTATCATGTCGGTCTGTCACACCGGAGGCCGCGAGTTCGAGTCTCGTCGTCCCCGCCATTTAAAACCTCTCATTTAAGAGAGGTTTTTTCTTTATAGTTTTCATTTGAAGGGTGAAAAGAGAACATTTCTTGTGGTTTGTAAAAGCCTACTGGTACTACTACCGATTTACAACATCTATTAATTTTACAAACGTGAGCGTTTATTTCAAAAACATCGTGAATAGATTTTTCTGTTATTACTTCTTCAGGAGTTCCGGTGTTGTATATACTTCCATTTTCTAAAAGATATATATAATCAGATATTTCTATAGCATGATTTATATCATGAAATACAGAAATTACGGTTTTTTGAAAGTTATTTTTCAAATTTTTAATTATTTCGAGCATATTCCATTGATGTTTTAAATCCATATAAGTTACAGGCTCATCTAACAAGATAATGGGAGTATCTTGGGCTAATATCATAGCAATCCATACTCTTTGGCGTTCTCCTCCAGAAAGCATCTGAACGTCTCTGTTTTTAAATTCTGATATTTTCATATAATCAATTGCCCAATCAATAATGTCTTTATCTTTAGCCGTATAGACCCATCCAGATCGATGATAAGGCATTCTGCCCATAGCTACTAAATCATAAACAGTTAAACCTGAAAGTTTTTCGTGAAACTGAGGAAGAAACGCGATTTTTTTTGCGATATCTTTAGAATTAAAAGAATCTAAAGATTTATCAAATAAATATATCTTATTTTTCTCAACAGGAAGTAACCCGCTTAAACATCTTAATAACGTAGACTTTCCAGAACCGTTTGGTCCTATCAATGAAATTATTTGGCCTTTATCAGCAGTTAATTGAACATTTTTTAAAATTTGTTTTTTTCCATAGCTGAAGTTTAATCCCCTTGCTTCTAACATTTTTATCGACTCCTTTCAAATAATTATATGTATATTTTAAATATTATTTATTGATTTGAATTTTCCCTTTTTTATACAGTAAAAATAAAAAGAAAGGACCGCCCAAAATAGATGTAATTATTCCAACTGATAATTCTATTGGTTGAAATAATGTTCTTGCTAACGTATCTGAAAGCACTAATAAAATTGCTCCGAACAATGCTGATAGAGGTACAAGATATCGATGATCATTCCCTATAAACAATCTTGCAGCATGAGGAGCAATAAGCCCTACAAAACCTATAGTACCAGCAACACTGACAGCACTTCCTGCAAGTATTGAAGAAGTTAGAATTATCAATGTTCTATAAAATTTTGTTGGTAATCCGATTGATCCAGCCATTTCATCTCCTAATGAAAACAAATTTATTTTTGGACTTATAATTATTGATATGAAAAGTCCTAAAAGAGTGTAAGGCCATATCATTTTAAAAGAAGTCCAACTTCTACCAGATAAACTTCCTTGAAGCCAAGAATAAGAAATTTCTAAAACGTCGCTATTCAGCATCATCAATGCAGAAGTTAAAGCTCCTAAAATAGATGAAACGGCAACACCAGCTAAAACAATGTGTACTGTTGATGAGGCACTTGATGAACGAGTTGCTAATATATAAATCAATAATGTTGCAAGTAAAGCACCGCCAAAAGCAGCGAAAGGGATAAAATTCATTTTTCCGGGAAATAAAGTCATGATGGCTACTGCAGCTAGTCCGGCACCTGCATTTACTCCGATAATGTTTGGTGAAGCTATAGGGTTTCTCAATATTCCTTGTAATAAAACTCCAGAAATAGCTAAATTTATTCCGACAAGAACTCCGGTTAAAATTCTTGGTAGTCTTACATTAGTTACTATATGCCAGACAAAAGTATTTTTTAACCCGCCACGAAATATTTCAATTATTTCGCTTATTTTTATTTCTATCGTTCCTGTACTTAAACTAAAGATTATAACAATTATTAAAATAATTAAAGCGGCTGAAATGATTGATAGTTTATATTTTTTTCTATTTTTTAAGTTTATTTCTTTCAATGCAAAACCTCCTGAAAATGGTTCTTTTCTATTTGCCTTTCCACCTTTTTATTTTAAAATAGTCTGAGCAGTTATTTTTAACATATCTGCGAAAGAAGCTCTGTTTGCATTTACGACATGGGGTAAAATCATAATTTTTTCTTCTTTAGCGGCATTCAACCATTTCCACATAGGGTCGTTTTTATACTTGTTCAATACAGTTTGATTATAATTATCGTTATTACTATCCGTTACTATGAATACTACATCTGGATTTTCTCTTAATATAGTTTCTATATCAAAATTAACGAATGTAGATCTTGTAGAATCGGGTAAATTTGCAGGAACTATGTTTTCTAAACCTAACATTTGCAACACAGCACCGTATCCTGTAGATCTTTGAGCAGCGGTTATAGTATCGCCATCACTTATAATAATAGCTGTTTTAATATCAGTTTTTTCTGAAATTTCTTTCGAGAGATTTTTTGATATTTCTTGAATAGAATCGATATAATTTTTAGCATATTGTTGTCTGTCAAAAAGATTGCCTAAAAATTCTACTATATACAATGTAGGTATATTTCCTAAATCTGGATTATGATAAAAAACAGCAGCTCCAGTAGATTCTAAAGCTTCAAGTAAGTGTGGTTGTTGTCTTGAGTGTGCTATTATTAAATCTGGTTGTAATTTATATACGGCTTCAATGTTGATATTTCCTTGAGAGCCTACTGAGGGTAATTGCATTCCTTCAGGTCGTATCTGATAATTTTGTACTTTACCTACAGGAGTAAATCCTAAATTAAAAAGAGCTTCCATAGTGTTTGAATTTAATGCTAAAACTCTTTGCGGATTTTGAGGTAAAACAACTGTTCTTCCTAAACCGTCTTTTAAAATTTTCGTGTTTGAAGAAGCATTAATTATTACTGTAAAAATCAAAACAAGTA
>CAYZNB010000186.1:0-5364 GCA_964478535.1 uncultured Thermotogaceae bacterium | reverse complement strand
TTGTTTTTTTGACGAAAATTCTCAATTGCTCGCTACTTTATTTCATCCATATTTATCGTAAAAGCATTATAATAAAAAACTTTCAAAAGTATTATTTCACTTTTCAGTATTTAAACGCTTCACCATTTAAAGAAATTTATGCGATTTGTCATTTCGAACGAAAAAGTGTTCTTCTTTTGAGGAGAAATCTGCGGGTTTCTATTTTATGTATTAAAATAATTTAATAAAAAAACCAAATTATGCAGATCTTTCCTCCATAGAACGTCGTTCGAGATGACAGAGCGGAGAGTGTTAAAAAGTTTTTAGATTATTTTTCCTCTCAATACCTTTTTTTATAAACAACTATCTTTTAATATTTTTTTGCACACTATTTTCTCCATAGAGCCAAAAAAATTGTGTCACTTGCTACTTTCCGCTATTTAAACATTATTATCAATGGATTCCCGGTCTTAAAATCTATTTAAAAGGAGAAAAAAATGTTAAATATAATTCAAAAACTTTATATTGAAGGCTGCGATATCAAAAAAAATGAACCTTTAAAAAATCATACTCATTTTAGAATAGGCGGAATAACTCCTTATATGATTTTTCCAAGAACGACAGATTCTCTTTTAAATTGTATTCATATTTTAAAAAAAGAAAAAATAA
Organism: uncultured Thermotogaceae bacterium; assembly: GCA_964478535.1. GTDB lineage: Bacteria > Thermotogota > Thermotogae > Petrotogales > Petrotogaceae > CAYZNB01. The sequence continues at coordinate 4,716 of CAYZNB010000186.1, read as the reverse complement.
ATTGGAAAATTTTGGGTGGTGGAGCAAATTTAATCGTTAAGGAAGGATTATTAAATTATTTAGTTATTTCTACAAAATATCTGACTAATTTTGAAATATTCAATAAAACATTTTTAAAATGTGAAGTAGGAACGCCTATTACAAGAGTTTCATACTTTTGCGCGGAAAACAATTTATCTGGATTAGAATTTGCATCAGGTATTCCCGGAAGTATTGGCGGAGCAGTATTTATGAATGCTGGAGCTTATATTGGAGAAATAAAAGATATTGTAGAAACAGTTGAAGTTTATAATTATGATAATGATACTATATTAACTTTGAATAAAGAAGAACTTGAATTTTCTTATAGAAAAAGTATAATTCAAAAAAAACCATACATTATTTTAAGCATAATATTAAAATTACAACATAAAGAAAAAGAAGAAATTTTTAAAATTATAAATGAGTTATCGTCAAAAAGATGGAATTCACAGCCACTTGACATGCCTTCTGCAGGAAGCATTTTTAAAAGGCCTCGACCAGATTTTTATGTCGGCACAACTATAGAAAAATTAGGGTTAAAAGGATTATCGGTAGGAGATGCTCAAATATCTGAAAAGCATGCAGGTTTTATAATAAATAAAGGCAATGCTACTTTTAAAGAGGTAATGACTCTTATAGAAACTGTAAAAAATTTAGTTAAAGAAAAATACGGGGAAACACTTGAAATTGAACCAGAAATATGGAATTAAATAAAAATACTGCTAAGCAGTATTTTTATTTAAATTTTTGCGGGTAAAAATTATTAAACGATAGTAGGTTATTTTAGTTTATAAATAATCTAAAAACTTTTTTACACGCTTCGCTCTATCATCTCGAATAACGTTTTTTTGTAGGAGAGATCTGCGTTCTTGGATTTTTTATTTAATTATTTTATAAACATATAAATCTTCATATTCATCAACTTTCTCAAAATTATTTGCGATTAACACTTTTGAAGAAGGAGGATTTTCTTTTAAAACTTCTGCATAAAAACCTTCTGCGTAATCATTGCAAAAAAAGTATTCAATGAAATTCTTTAAAGCCCCTCTCATAATTCCCTTATTTCTATATTTCTCATTAAGGCCATAACCTATTTCATAAAATCCTTTTTCATTTTTATAATAATTCTTCAAACTAATACTTCCAACAACTCTATTTTCATCTTTTAAAATTATTTGAAACATTTTATATAACATATAATTTTTCTTTCCTTCATCACATTCATTAATCAATTGATTCATAACTTCAATAAAAATAGAATCATTTTGATTTTCAGAGTCATTTAAACCATATTTTTCGTCTATCAAATTTTGTTTTTCAATAGAACACTTAAATTCTTCAAAGCTTAACTCATTCAATTTTAAGATTTCATTTTCAAATACAATCATATTTTCTCCCATTAATTAATTTTATTCTTAAAAACTCACATATACTATTTTACCATTAAAAATTCAAAACTCAAAAAAATTGTTAAGTAAAAGTAATATTATTTTTGAATAATTTATTGTATAATTATATCGAAACCGATATATCGAAACCGATAAAAGAGGTGGTTAATTTGAATAAAATACCTGTGATAAAATTCTCAATAATAAAATTTATATATTCAAGAGGTGAAATAACTGGTTATGACTTCATAAAACATTCGAAAGAAAATGGATTAAATGTATCAGCCGGAAGTATTTACCCGCATTTAAAAAATCTTGAAAGTGAAAACATTATTGAAAAAAGAGTTGAAGGAAGAAAAAAAATATATTTTCTGACAAAAAAAGGGAAAGAAGAATTTTCAAAAATAAGCGAAAATTCTTTAGAAATAAAACAAACAGTTGATAAACTATCTTTAGTAATCAACTGTAACTGTGAAAGTCTTCCTATGGAATTTAAAGAAAGTATGAAAAATTTTCTGTATAAACTTGGCGGAATAACTTGGAATAACATTAATGATTTAAAAGAAACAAAAGAAAAATTACAAATTATTTTAAATAATATAGACAATCACATAAAAAATATTGAGAGGGGTAATTAAAATGAAAATACTTATAATTGGCGGAGTAGCTGGCGGAGCTACAGCCGCTGCAAGGTTAAGAAGGATTAGCGAAGAAGCAGAAATAATAATGATTGAAAAGGATGAACATATAAGTTTTGCAAACTGTGGATTACCTTATCACATAGGAGATGTTATAAAAGAAAGAGAAAGACTTCTTCTTGAAACTCCCGAATCATTTAAAACAAAACTTAATGTTGACGTTAGAATAAAAACAAAAGCTATGAAAATTGATCGTACAGCAAAAAAAGTTCTCTTAAAAAATTTAAAAACAAATGAAACTTACGAAGAAAATTACGATTATCTATTATTGTCTCCAGGAGCAAAACCTATAAAACCAAACATTGAAGGAATTGATGGTTTTAACGTATTCAGTTTAAGAAATGTCCCTGATATGGATAAAATAAAAACTTATATTCATGAAAACAATGTAAAAAACGCGGTTGTTATTGGTGGAGGTTTTATTGGAGTTGAAGTGGCAGAAAATTTAGCTCATAAAGGGTTACACGTTTCATTAGTAGAAATGGCGGATCAAATAATGACACCGCTTGATTTTGAAATGGCTTCTATCCTTCATCATCACATATCAGACAACAAAATAAACTTATATTTAAAAGATGGAGTCAAAAAAATACAGCACAACAAAGATAACAGCACAGTACATCTTTCAAGTGGAGAAGCTTTAAAAACAAATATGATAATTATGTCTACAGGAGTTAAACCAGAAACCACTCTTGCAAAAGATTGCGGAATTGAATTGGGAAGAGTAGGAATAAAAGTCAACGAATATATGCAAACATCAGATCAATATATTTATGCTGTAGGAGATGCTGTTGAAATAACAAATTACATTACTAAAAAACAAATGCTTCTTCCACTCGCAGGACCAGCAAACAGACAAGCAAGAATAGCCGCAAACAACATAATGCTTGGCAACAAAGAAAAGTATGACGGAGTTATAGGCACATCAATAATAAAAGTATTCGATTTAACTGCAGCTGCTACTGGACTTAATGAAAAAATATTAAAAGCAAACTCAATAGAATATTATTCTTCAATTATAAACTCAAACAGTAATGCAGGATATTACCCAGGGGCTTTGCCTATGAACATAAAATTACTCTTTGGAAAAGATGGAAAAATTTTTGGAGCACAAATAGTAGGAAGTAAAGGCGTAGATAAAAGAATAGATGTTTTTGCGACTGCAATAAAAGGTAACTTAAAAGTTGAAGATCTTGAAAAGGTTGAACTTGCATACGCTCCTCCTTTTGGCTCGGCAAAAGATCCTGTGAATATTTCTGGTTATGTAGCAAATAACCTTTTAAAAAAAGATATAGAAACAATTCATTGGAACGAAATAGACAAATTAGAAAATACCATAATATTAGACATAAGAACAAGAGAAGAACAAATGCTTGGAACAATAGATAACAAAAATGTAATCAATATACCTTTAGATACCTTGAGAAACAATTTAGATAAACTTGATAAAAATAAAAATATAATAGTATTTTGTCAATATGGATTAAGAGGTTATCTCGCTTACAGAATATTAAAACTCAATGGTTTTAAAGTACAAAACCTTGATGGTGGATTTAAAATATATTCTTATGCGACAAAAAAAATATCTAAAAATATTTTTGAAGAAACAAAAAAAGAGCAAATTGATTTTATAGTAAACAAAGAAAATATTTTAAAGCTTGATGCTTGCGGATTACAATGTCCAGGGCCAATTATGGAAACATACAAAAAAATGAACTCAATGGAAGAAGGTCAAGTAATAGAAATTACAGCAACAGACCCTGGATTTAAAAACGATATATCAAAATGGGCAGAAAAAACAGGAAACAAAGTTTTAGAAGTTACTCAAGAGAAAGGAATAATAACGGCAAAACTTATTAAGGGTTCTAAAGAAAAAAACTTCGATTCAAACACTATTATAAAAGACAATAAAACAATTGTAGTCTTTTCAAATGATTTGGACAAAGCTCTTGCTTCTTTTGTAATAGCAAACGGTGCTGCTTCAATGGGTAAAAAAGTCACATTGTTTTTCACTTTTTGGGGGTTAAACATTTTAAGAAAAGAAAATTATAGTGCTAATAACAAAAATTTTATAGAAAAAATGTTTGGATTTATGATGCCTAAAGGAGCTAAAAAATTAAAATTATCTAAAATGAATTTTGGCGGAATAGGAACTTCAATGATGAAAGGAATAATGAGAAGCAAAAATGTAGATCAGCTTGAAATAATGATGAAAAGTGCAGTTGAAAATGGTGTTAAATTACTTGCGTGCCAAATGTCTATGGATTTAATGGGAATAAAAAAAGAAGAACTAATTGAAGGTGTTGATATAGGTGGAGTTGCAACATATCTTGCCGAATCTGAAGAATCTAATTTAAATTTGTTTATTTAATAAAAAAATGTGCGGAAACTATCGCACATTTTTTTGTTGATAAATTATCTCGTTTTTTTGATAGGAGTAGAACTCGGATTTAACTTAATAAAAGGGTGTGTAAAATTATCTGTGTAACATCCTTATATGGTGGTTAGAAAGTATCTGAAAATGAGGTAAAAGGTTATTTAATTTTTTTTACTTCAATATTTAAAAGATTAAACTCAGTATCATAAATAAACTTTATACCATCATGAAA
>CAYZNB010000185.1:0-5371 GCA_964478535.1 uncultured Thermotogaceae bacterium | reverse complement strand
TCAAAAAATGCTAAAAATAGCAAACTCGCTACGCTCAAACATGCTATTTTCTTACACATTTTTTGATTCGCTCAATTGATTTTTTGACGAAAATTCTCAATTGCTAGCTAATTTATTTCATCCATATTTACCGTCAAAGCATTATAATAAAAAAATTTTGTGCCACTTTCCACTTTTCGCTATATTTGATTTTCCTGACCAATTTTAAAAACCCTATTTACCGTTAAGGCATTGTAAAAATCAAAACCGTTTTTAGAAAATCTTTTCCTTTCCTTCTAATTTTATTATAACATCTATTCTATTATATATTTTTAATTTTTCTGATAAAATGCTTTTTTTAAGAATATTAAGTCCATAATTATATTTAAAAATTATACTCTTCATTAAAAAAAAATTAACATTCTTGATATTTCTTAACATTTTCTAAAATGCTTAACAAATAATTATTGTAGAATCCTAATGACAATATCATTAGGAGGAAATATAAAATGAAATCAATAAAATTTAAAATGATCGCAAGTTTTTTAGTTATAATTCCTATAATTTTTATATTTATTGGAGTAATATTAAATAAACATATCAATTCAATAATAATGACAATCTCCATAAACTCTTATGAAGAAACTATAAAAGCAAGAGAGCAACAGATTGAAAATTTTTTGGAAACCTTTAAAATAGATCTTTTAAATTTATCTAAAGACTGGCTTATACAAGATTCCTTAATTTTATCAGACTGGAATATGGTTGATAGAAGTACCGTAATGATAAGTTTAATAGAACAAAAAAAAATTTATTACTCTGAAATAATTATAGCAGATAATAGTGGAAATGGCTGGTCAAGTATTCAAGGAAACATCAATATTTCTGACACAGAAATGTTTGAAATTATCTCTAAAAAAAATGTGGATTTTTATATTTCAGATCCGCAATATTCTTTTTCTGCAAATGAAAATATAGTGTATTTAGCAAGTGCTGTTTATGATGAAACAAAAGAAAATAAGTTAGGTATAATAAGTTTTTCACTTAAACTATCTTTAATTAATAATATAATTGATCAAACAAATAATAAAGACGTTTACGGATGGGCTGTTAGTAAATCTGGTGATATTATATCCCATCCCAAAAATGAAAAAATATTAAATGAAAATATTAAGAATAGTTTGTATTTTGAAGAGCTTTTCAATAAAATAAATAACTCTAATAACTCTAATTCTTTAGAATTAAAATTTCCCGATGGGAAAAAAGAAATAGTTATTTTTAACAAAATTCCAGGAACACCCGAGTGGTACATAATGATATCTTTATATGAAGAAAAATTTAAAGTTCTTCAACAGGAAGTTCTTTTTTTTGCCATGTTAATTTCTTTAATAATCTCTTTAATAATATTTTTTACCGCATATTTCATAGGAAACTCATTATCCAAAACTATCAAAAATTTTCAAAAAAATTTAGCCTTATTCGGCGAAGGAAAATTGTTAGTAAAATTTAAAGAAAAAGGAAGCAGAGAATTTATTCTAATGAACGACTCTCTTAACAATGCAGTAAAATCTCTTGCAAACTCTATGCAATCAATCAATAACGTTGCAGATAATATTTTTAATCACTCAAATGAGATGAAAGAAATATCCTCTAAATCTTATGAATTTACTAAAGTAGTTTCTAAAGAAATAGATACAATAAAAAATGATCTCATAAACTCTTCTTCTAGCATACAAGAAATTAATACTGATTTATATGAAATATCTAAAATTGCGGTAAATATATCTGATTTTTCAAAAGAAATTGAAAAAATGTTAAATATCATACAAAAGTACTCTAATGAAGGGCAAAAAACCATTTACGAAGTTTTAAAATCTACAAAAAATACTGTTTTAGCCTCAAAAAACACCGAAAAAGAAGTTAAAGAACTAACTTTCCAAGCTTTAAACATTAAAAAAATATTATCAAAAATTGATAATATTACAGAACAAACAAACCTTTTAGCTTTAAATGCCTCTATTGAAGCGGCAAGAGCCGGAGAAGCTGGAAAAGGGTTTGCAGTAGTGGCAAATGAAGTAAGAATCTTAGCAGAAGAAAGCCGAAAAGCTACAACAGAAATTTCTAATATATTAAAAAATATTGTTGAATGTTCAGAAAAATCTAATCAATCCTCTCATAAAACCGTTGAAATTTCAGAAGAAACGGATAAAAATTCTGAATCAATAAAAACTCATTTTGAGGATATATTAAAAAGAGTAAATGAAGTAATAGAAAAATACTTAACTCTAATAAATTTTTCTGAAGAACAGAAAGATTATACAAATAAAATAAGTAAACTTGTCGATTCGCAAGCTAATTATTTGAATGAAATATCTTCTGAATTACATAAAATATCTGAATCAACACAAACTCAATTTCAAATTTCATCACAAATAAAAAACACGGGCGAAAATTTTAAAGAATTATCCGAAACACTTCATTCAAAAATAAATAAATTTAAAATAAATTAATAAAATCTTCTTTATTAAAAATAATAAAACCGACTTTTTTTGTCATAATATTGTATTTCAAAATTAAAAGACATACTCAATCTATTAATAGCAATTTAATCTCATTCTGATATAATGTTATAAACTTCACAAAAAGAGGAGGAATCTCAATGAGCGATTTAATATTTAAAACAACTGCAAAATGTGAAACTAATATGAAAACTGTAGTTAAAGCAAGAAATTTTACTATTATTATTGATGAGCCAGAAAGTTTAGGTGGAAGCGATCATGGTGCAAACCCAGTAGAATATGTTCAAGCTGCTCTTGCAGGTTGTCTAAATGTTGTAGGCCATATAGTAGCAAAAGAAATGGGATTTGAAATTAAAAATATGGAAATTGAAATAGAAGGCTCTTTAAACCCAGCAAAATTTGTAGGCAAAAGCAACGAAGAAAGAGCAGGTTATAAAGTATTAAATGTAACACTTAAAGTAGATACTGATGCTGATGAACTCACATTAAAAAAATGGGTTGAAACGATAGAAACAAGATGTCCTGTTTCTGACAATATAACAAATCAAACTGAAGTTAATATTAAAGCACAAAAATAAAAATCGGGAATTTTTCCCGATTTTTTTATTTAATTATCTTTAAAGCTCTAAATGTAAAATCACAAATTCTTCTTTTTTCTGAACGCCAATCTTTTTCTAATGCCATGCCACAATAAGGACCCCATTTTTTGAAATAATAATGATTTGTTTTAATCATTAATAACCCTTCATTTTTTTTCATAATTTTAATAAGATCATCTTTTTGTTCTTTAAATAAATTTATTTTGTCTATTACTCCAATTTCTTTCAACAACTCCATTTTATGAATCCAAAAAAGCCACTCTCTTTCTTTTAATGAATGAATATTTAATTTAAAATTATCCATACAAAAAGAGGCGGGAGCTATTAATTGATTTTTTTCTAAAACGTTTATATAGGGAATAGGAGATAATTTAATAAGAGTTTTAAATCCATTGACAAGTTTAATATAGTTCTCCTCATTTCTCCAGCTCTTTGTAAATGCTAAAAGTCTTAAATCATATATAGAAAGCCATTTTATATTATCTTTAAAAATTTTTTTCCCTTTATAATCAACAGCAATCTCGTCAATATTATTTATTTCTGATACGTACTGAAATTTATCTAAAATTTTATTTATTTCAATTTTCACAAAATCTTTTTTTTCAATTCCAGCATATGAAAAAATAACTGCTTTTATTAATTTCGAACCACCCAAATTTTTTTCATCTAAAATTTTTCCAACTTTTTTTAAACAACCATTATCAAAATCTTCTCTCTCCTCGAATTCTTTCATCAATTTTTTAAATTGTTCATTAGAGTTATCTAAACCTTTTTCATAAAAAACTCTAACAGCCGTTTCAACACCTTTTTCGGAATGAAAATCTTCATCTATCCAACCTTTTTCATTCTGAATATCTAAAAAATTTTTTACGTAAATATCTTTTATAATTTCATCTTGAAATTTATTTTTTTCTTCTTCTAAAATGTTTTTCAACAAATCTTTTTTTAGCCTATACCTAATAGAAGCACAAGCGTTTTGCAATAAAAAATTTATTGATTCATTCATTTGAATCACTATTTTTTTTCAAAAATTCTTTAGCTTTTTTTCTAGTTTTAGGACTTACGCTGTTTATTTGATTTTTTACAAAAAAATGTATTTTTTCTTTATCTTCTATAAAATTATAAGAGTCTTCAAAACATTGAATTATTGCAGCTTTTAACAAACCTCTTTGTTTATCGGGATAATCACATTTTTTATCTACATCTAATAAAATATCTATCAGTTCTTCTGAAAATTGTTTGCAATTATTGATTATTTTGCTGCAATTTTCTACAAAACAATGAGCCGTCATAAATTTTTCGTCATTAAAAAGACTAGTATAATCATCAAAAATTTTTTCGAAATAATTTTCTTTATCTACTTTAATCAAATTTCCAATAATTGTAAGAGCGATACTTCTATGATAAGAATTTTTATGTTTTAATAACAAAACAAAATCATTCCAATATTCATAAAAGTATTCAGGTTTTAATTCACTTGATTTTGAAATAATATAATAGCAATGATAATAAACCATAATTTTATTGTTGTTTAAAAGCTGCTTTACAACTTCTCTTTTTATATCTTCATCTTTCAAAACTAAATCAACATAATAATCTACATCTACATTTTTATCAGAAATATTTTCAATCAATTTATCGTAATCCATAAAACACCTTCCTTATCCCCGAATTAATTTCAATTTTTTACAATAGATAAAGAATTTCTTGTATCATTGGAAATAAGATACAACCATTCTTTGTTAGTAATATCTATATCTTTTAGATTTAATAGTTTTTTTCTTTCTTCAATTAAAGACATTTTATTCTCCTTGTCCAATAAAAAATATTTGGTTCTATTTAAAATATTGTGGCTAAAATTAATTTATAGATAGTTAGTCAGGAAAATCTAATAACGGCTAAAAGCTCAAAATTGAAAGCAGAAAGGAAAAGATGTTCTGAAATCAGTATTGATTTTTATAATGCTTTGATGGTAAATATGGATGAAATAAAGTAGCGAGCAATTGAGAATTTTCGTCAAAAAACAATTGAGCGAATCAAAAAATGCGTAAGAAAATAGCATGTCTGAGCGTAGCGAGTTTGCTATTTTAGCATTTTTTGACCGAGCGAAAGCTGTTTTTTAGAAAATTTGATCTTGTGAGCGTTTATTTTATCCAATGTTTACCACTTCATTATTATAAGGTTTTAATGTTTTTCCTTACACCAACTATAAAATACCCACGTTGTCATAAGTGCTGTAACGCCGTGCAAAGTTCAGCGTGGCTGTTACACTAC
>CAYZNB010000184.1:0-5396 GCA_964478535.1 uncultured Thermotogaceae bacterium | reverse complement strand
AAAAACCAACTATCAATCAATAATTTTTACCCACACTTTTTTACATAGAACCAATATTTTTATGATAAATCAAGATAAATTTTTAATTTCTCTTTTAAATTATTTAATTCCTTTAATTCTAAATTCTCTGTTTCAAAATATATTTTTTTTAAAAACTCCAAAGCTTTTTTTTCTTCAAGAATTTTTTTCGATACAAGATTCTCAATTACATAAATTAAATCTCTAATTCCTTTGTTTTTATCTTTAATTTCTTTGCTAAAAATCTCTCTAATAAAATTCATTTCATTAATAAAAATTTCTTCTTGTTTATTATCAAGATAATTATCTATATATTTAAGATCATTTTTGCGTAAATCAAATCTAACACTTTCTAAATTTTCATTTAATTGCGAAATATTTTTTACACCCATCAAAGAATTTTTTAATTCTTCTTTAGATAAAATCCAATTTATAGCAACTTGAACTGAAGTTTTGTTATATTCCTTTCCTAATCTTTCAAATTCTTTTTGAATTTCAAGAGCAGATTTAAATCTTGGTCCATAAAACATAGGATCTTTATTTCTAATATCCGCATAATCAAATTTAGTATTTTTAGTAATTTTTCCAGTCAAAAGACCTCTCGCAGTTATACTATAAGAAATATAATTTGTATTAAAATTTTGAAAATTCATATAATTAACAGGATTAAATTCTATCATAACAGAAGTTATTTGATCTGTTTTTAAAAATTCATCAAGCCGCTTTTGACTAACATGACTTAATCCAAAAAATCTTATCTTTCCGTCTTTTTTTAATTCAGTTATTGCATCAATAATCTCATCAACAGAACATTTTTCATCGTCAAAATGCAAATAATAAAAATCAATAAAATCCGTTTTTAAATTTTTTAAACTTTTTTCACATGAACTTTTTATAAAATTTTTATTGATAATTTTAGACCTATTATAATCTGTTTTCGTAGCAATAAAAATAGAATTTCTAAAATCTTTAACAGCATCTCCAAGATTTTTTTCTGCTTCTTCTCCATATAATAAAGAAGTATCAAAATAATTGATTCCATTTTCATACGCATTAAAAACAATTTCTTTAAATTCTTCTTTGATAAATCTCCCATATACACCAGATAAATAATAATTTCCAAGAGAAAGTTTGGAGATATTATTCCCTTCAATAATCGAGTATTTCATTCACACCCCCCCTTCAAATTCTTATTTCTATTATAAAATTTAAAGATTACTCAATGTCAACACAAAAACCCCTTATTTAATGTAACTTTTCAGTAAATTCAGAAGCATACTTTAATTTTTACATAAAAAGAATGATAAAAATAAATCGTTCAAGTATTAATCAAAATATAAATACTATACTTTTGTATTATATTTAGTATATTACACTATAATATTTAATTTTTTACTATTATTGTGTTATAATATTAATAATATAATATTTTAAATTAGTTTTATTTTTCACAAATTCTTGGAGGTGAGAAAATGTTTGGTTATAAAGGAAAAATTTTAAGAATTAATCTTACTGATGAAACTTTTTTGGTAGAAGATTTGAATCTTGATTTAGCAAAGAAATTTATTGGCGGTAGAGGGTTGGCTACTAAAATTTTTGCTGATGAAGTCGATCCTAAAATAGATGCTTTAAGTGAAGAAAACAAATTATTAATTGCAACAGGACCTCTAACAGGTACTTCTGCACCTACCGGCGGAAGATATATGGTTGTTACAAAATCTCCTTTAACTGGCACAATCGCTTCTTCTAATTCAGGTGGTTATTGGGGTGCTGAATTGAAATTTGCTGGATACGATATAATTATTGTAGAAGGTAAAGCTAAAAAACCTGTATACGTTTCTATTGAAAATGACATCATTAAATTCAAAGATGCATCTCATATATGGGGAAAAGTTGTTTCAGAAACAACTGAAATTCTTGAAAAAGAAAACGTTGAAAAATCAAAAATTTTAACTATTGGTCCCGCAGGAGAAAAACTATCTTTAATGGCTGCTGTTATGAATGATTATTCAAGAGCTGCAGGAAGATCAGGCGTTGGAGCAGTTATGGGATCAAAATTATTAAAAGCAATCGTTGTTAGAGGTACAAATAAAGTGGCTATTGCAAATGAAGATAAAATGAAAGAAGTAGTTCAATCTTCAATCAAAAAAATTAGAGACAATGGTGTTACTGGTCAAGGGTTACCTACTTATGGAACAGCAGTTCTCGTAAATATTATTAATGAAAACGGTGTTTTCCCAACAAATAATTTCCAACTTTCTCAATTTGATAAAGCTGATGAAACAAGTGGTGAAACATTAGCTGAAAAATATTTAGTGAAAAAAGAAGCATGTTATAGATGTCCTATCGCTTGTGGAAGATACTGTAAAGTTGATGACATTGAAGGTGGAGGCCCTGAATACGAAACAATATGGGCTTTTGGTGGAGATTGTGGAGTTTCTGATTTAGGAGCTGTAATAAAAGCTAATTTCTGGTGTAATGAAATGGGTCTTGATACTATTTCAGCAGGTGTTACTATTGCTACTGCAATGGAATTATATCAAAGAGGATTTATAAAAGATTCTGATTTAAATGGAGTTTCTCTTAAATTTGGAGATGCTGAAGCTGTTGTTGAATGGACAAAAAGAATGGGACTAAGAGAAGGTTTTGGAGACGCTATGAGTGACGGATCATACAGACTCGCTGAAAAATATGGTGTGCCTGAATTATCAATGTCTGTAAAAAAACAAGAATTACCTGCTTATGACCCAAGAGCTATTCAAGGTCAAGGATTGCAATACGCTACTTCAAATAGAGGCGGATGTCATGTAAGAGGTTATTTAATTTCTCCAGAAATTTTAGGACTTCCTGAAAAACTTGATAAATTCTCAATTGATGGAAAAGCTATGTGGGCAAAAATATTCCAAGATTTAACAGCTTCAATAGATTCTTCTGGATTATGTTTATTCACATCATTTGCTATGGGAGCTCAAGATTATGCAGATATTATTAATGCTACTGTAGGCACAAATTTTGATGCGCAAGATGTTCTTGATTCGGGAGAAAGAATTTGGAATATTGAAAGAATTTTTAACCTTAACGCCGGAATTGAACCCGCTCAAGACACATTACCAAAAAGACTTTTAAAAGAAGAAATTGTTGAAGGTCCTTCAAAAGGTAATGTTTCAAGATTATCTGAGTTGCTTCCACAATATTATGAATTAAGAGGTTGGACACCTGAAGGATTACCAACTGACGAAAGACTGGAAAAATTAGGATTAAAATAAAATAATCAATAAAGAGCTTCTTTTTGAAGCTCTTTATTTTTAAGGTGATGATGATATGTCATTAAAAAAAATTTATCTCGAAATCACAGATGAATGTAACTTAAACTGTATTACTTGTTATAGAAGTAATTGGACAGACACATTTTTTAATATGTCGACTGAAATTTTTGAAAATTTTTTAAAACAAATTGAAGATTGTCCAGACTTAAAAACTATAGTTATAGGCGGAATAGGAGAACCTCTTTATTTTAAGAATATAAACAATATAATAGAAAAATTGAAAAAATATGAAATTATTTTAACTACAAACGGTACTATTTTAGATGAAAAACTTTTAAACACTTTAACTTCATATGTAAATAAAATAGTTTTTTCAATTGATGGAGTTAATGATACTTTTGAAAAAATACGTGGTTTTGAATTAGATGAAGTTATTAAAAACATCAACCTTATTAATAAAAATAAAACTAAATCTTTAAAACTTGCGGTTCAATTTGTTTTATCTAAAGATAATGAAAAAGAAATCTTTAAAATTATTGATTTATGTTCTTTATTAAATATTTCAGAGTTAATTATTTCTAATATTTTACCTCAATCAAAAAATGATTCTGAAAAAATTTTATATACAAAACATGAAAATAAATATCTAAAAAATTTATTCAATAAAATTCGTAATTATTCATTTTTAAAAGGATTAGAAATTAAACTTCCAAATATTGAAATTAAAACAGAAAGACGTTGTGATTTCATTGAAAATGATGCTTTATTTATTGATTCTTTGGGAAATGTCGTTCCATGTTATAGATTATCTCATAATGGAAAAGAATATGTTTTCGAAAGAGAAAAAGATGTTTTAAAACATTCGTTTGGTAATATTTTAGAAAAATCTATTAAAGAAATTTATGATTCAAAAGAATATACAATTTTCAAAAATACTATTTTTAATAACAGATATCCTTCATGTATAGATTGTGATTTAGTTGATGGTTGTGATATGGTTAAAGACACCGAAGTTGATTGTTATTATGTAAAACCATCTTGTGGCGATTGTTTATGGGCAAGAAATATTGTGTTTTGTCCTTGAAAGGAGTTGAGAACAGATGAACAAAATAAAAATAACAGTAAAACTTTTTGCAACATTAAGAGAAAATAGAGGAAAAATTTTAAATTTAGATTTTGAAGAAAATGTTACTCCTCAAAAAATTATAGAATATTTGCAAATAGATAATAAAGACGTTGCCATTTTACTTGTAAATGGTAGAGATGGATCTTTAAATCAAAATTTACAAGAAAATGATATCATATCTATTTTTCCTCCCGTAGGAGGTGGTTAAAATAAATAGATATGAAAGAAATAAAAATTTGATAAATGAAGATGAACAAAATATTTTAAAAAATTCAAAAATCTGTGTTGTTGGTTGCGGAGGACTTGGTGGATACATTATTGAAATGCTTGGAAGGTTAGGAGTTGGAAATATTACAGCAATAGACGGAGATGTATTTGATGAATCTAATTTAAATCGTCAGATTTTATCAGAAGTTGATTTTATAGGCAAAAAGAAATCATTTGTTGCTTTTGAAAGAATAAATAAAATAAATCCAGAAATAACTTTAAAACCTGTTGTAGAATTTTTAAACGAAGAAAATTCTACAAGACTTTTAATAAATCATGATATTGTTATAGATGCATTAGATAAAATTCAAATAAGACTTCTGCTTCAAAAAACTTGTAAATCATTAAAAATACCTTTAATTCATGGAGCTATTGCAGGATGGTATGGACAAGTTTGTACTATATTTCCTGAAGATGATACTCTTTCAAAAATTTATAAATCAAATTCTGATTCTGGAATGGAAAAAGAGTTGGGAAACCCTTCATTCACTCCAGCATTGATTGCTTCAGTTCAAGTTAGTGAAGCTGTAAAACTCCTTTTAAATAAAGGTGATTTACTTAGAAATAAAATTCTATTTATTAACACATTAAATCAAGAATATGATATTTTAGAAATCTAATGCCGGATTTCGGCATTAGATTATATTTTCTAAATGTTCAAAATATATATTATGTATTTCGTTGTATTCTCCTAAAGGTTTTAAATCAATTATGACTTC
>CAYZNB010000183.1:0-5415 GCA_964478535.1 uncultured Thermotogaceae bacterium | reverse complement strand
ATCTTCTCCTTTTGACCAACGACCTTCACTATTTTTAAAAATAGTTACAAAAGTATAATTTGAATTAATTTTTTTCACTACTTCATTTTTACTTAATTCAGATGAAGTTCCAACTTTATCGCCCTCATCTTCATGAACTCTTAAATTACTTATATAAGTCTTTGTTCCTGTACTATATTTAACTCCTGAAATTAAATAATCTGCCCATTTTGCCATTTTAAAATCCTCCTTTTTTTATTTTTTGTCCTTTGGCGGACAAGGGTCATTTCCATAACTGTTTCCTGCTCTTATTTTTCCATTTGTTCCATGGATTTTAGTATCAGATTTTTGATTTTTAGCAATTTCAGTTGCAATTTTAATTGCTTTTGCTTGTGTATCAGTTACTTTTGTCGCTTTTGAATTACCTGCGCCTTTAACTGCCCAACCATTTTCATGTGGTACAACATGTTGATTTTTTCCCATTTGAGATTCCTCCTTTCTTCAAGATTTAAACTCTCACTATCCCAGTCAATAACAATTGCATCAATCCTTTTTTCTGTTCCTTTATTGCTTCAAGCTCTTTTTCAAGTAAATCAATCTCTTTATCTGCTGTAGATAATATTTCTGCGATTGCTTTTTGTTCTTGTATTGGTGGAATAAATAACTTTATTTCTGATAATGAATCAAAACTTAAATTATCTCGAACACTACCTTGAAGCAAATTTCTCATTTGTCCATAAAAATTTGGTGATTTAATGAATTGAAACAAATAATCTAAAAATATTTTATTTTTATTTGGTTCAAAAATAACATATATAGGACTCAAAATTCCTTCTTCAAAATCTCTTAATAAATCTATTGAACCAACATTTACTCTTGATGGATTATAACCAAATTGATTTTTTCTAATTATTTTATAACTTGAAGTATCTTTACTTGCAACCTGCCTGTCAAATTGCTCTGATTGATTTATAAAACCTCTATTGTTGGTAACGCTTAAAATTCTTGTAACGCTATTATTTTTATTTTTTACACTAATTTGGATTATATGCTCTTTTAACTTTGTTTTCCTTTCTTCCCCGCTAAATCCCTTCAACCTCTTCTTTCCTGTCAAAAGCTGTTGCATCAGCCATTTTTTCTGCTCTTTTTTCAATTCAATTATTTTTTCCTGTTTTTCTATGGCTGTATCCCAAGTTGAGAGGATATCCACTAAATAATTTTGCTCCTCTAATTCATTTGGAATAACTATTCCTATATCTAAAAAATTTTCTTTAGTTATATTTTTCATGCTTTGACTTGTTCCTGTTGCTAATTTTTTTATTATATATTTCATATGGTCTGTATTCAAAATTTCATTCAAAAATTTTCGATTTATTAAAGCATTTTTCTTAAATTCACTTTGCCAAATAAGGTCTGGAAGAAACAAATTGTGGTAATCTCTATTAACAAAGCACATGTTTCCAACTAATTCAGGTGTATTTTTTCTTATAATTAAAATATTATCTGCTTTTACGGACTCTTTAATCTTTGAAACATCTTTTAAATTTACTTTTTTATTTTCTTCTGGTCTAAAAATATTGCTACCTATTGCAGAAAGTTTTAAAATGGCTTTTTCATCTTCATTTGCTTTTTCTCCATCAGTATTAATACTAATCCCAGAGTTTAGACTTTTTATGAAATCACCTACTATTTTTATTTTCCATTCTTTTGGATAAATATGATTCATTTTTTTTTCATATCCATTAGGCACTTGTCCTTTTTTTATTTTATCTATTCTCTCTTTTATTTCTTGCCTCATTCCTCCACCTTACCTTCAAGTATTTTTTTCTGCTCTTTCTCTAGCTCTTTCACAGATTTTTCAGGTGTAGGCAAATTCTCCGGCATTGTTCCGCCTAATTCTTCTATTGTCTGTCTTACTTTTTTCCCAACTTCATAATGCGTATCATTTGCTTCGTTTTTCTTTTGTATATTCTCTCTTCTTAACTTTTCCTCTGTTTGTGTAGCTCTAAATAGATTAGCCGCAAGCTCTGTACTTCCCATGTGGTCAAGTATGGCTTCGTTTTTCTTTAGCCCTTTTTTCTTTTGAATATCTTTTGCCTTTAATCCACCATACAATCCCATATATCCAAAATTCTGAAATATTGCATATTCCTGTGGCGTTCCAACTCCTGCATCTTTTGCAGCATCAGCTAAATATTTATTATGTTCTTTTAACTCTTTTCTAATTGCAACTCTTTTTTTATCTTCATCAAGTTTTGCAAATTCATCTTGTATTTCCTGTTTTCTTGTCTGTATAGCAAAATAAGTCTGCCCTAATGCAATAACCTCTTTTCTTGGGTCTCCATTTTGAACAATTAGATAACAAGCATACCTAGATAACATTATATCCTCAATGCTTCTTTTTGCTCCTTTTGGTAAATCTATCATTTTGCTGACATCGGCAAAATGATCCAATGTATTGTTATTACTATTCTTGCACGCCTCTTTTGCTTTTTCAATAACATTTAAAAAGTTACCCCATTTAGAATATTCTAATGCTTCCTGCAATTCTCTTGCATACCAAAATTCTATATCAAACTCATTATAATGTTTTATCTCTTCAAACATTTTTTGATTATAATTTTTTATATCTCCCATTTCATCACCTCTATAATCCTAATTCATCAAGATATTTATTCATTTGAATTTTAACTTCCTTCAATTCCTCTTCAATCTTTGATATATTTTCCTTTACTTCATCTATATCAACCAGTTCTTCTTCTTCAAAAGTATCAACATACCTCGGAATATTCAAATTATAATCATTTTCAATTATTTCTTCTATAGTTGCTTTATAAGAATATTTCTCTACTGTTTCAAATTTATTATATGCTTTTTCAATTTTATCAATATCTTCAATTCTTAATTTATTCTGATTTTTTTCTTTTGCATACTCATTACTTGCATCAATGAAAAGTATTTCTTTTCTATCTCTATTTTTCTTAAATACTAAAACTACAGCAGGAATCCCTGTACCATAAAAAAGATTTTCAGGAAGTCCTATTACAGCATCAAGTAAATTTTCATTAATTAATTCTTTTCTGATTTTTCCTTCGCTGGCAGCTCTGAATAAAACTCCGTGTGGCAATACTACTCCAAGTCTTCCGTTTTCATTCAAACTTTCTATCATATGAAGTATGAACGCATAATCTCCCTTTGATTTTGGGGGTGCTCCCCTTGTAAATCTTCCAAACTTATCCATGCTTGCCTCAAAATTGAATTTTTCATCATTTCCACTTGCAAAACCATTTGCCCATTTATCTAATGAAAATGGTGGATTTGCTACCACTACATCAAATTTCATCAATCTGTCATTTTCATAATGAAGAGGATTTGCTATTGTATCTCCCCATTTTATTTTTGCATCATCTATTCCATGCAGAAACATATTCATTTTACATAATGCTTGAGTAGAACCGTTTCTCTCTTGACCATATAAACTAAAATTATTATCACTTATCTTTTTTGATGCCTTTATAAGTAATGAACCTGAACCACAAGTTGGGTCATATATTCTATCTCCGCTCTTAGGTTTTACAACTCTTGCAATAAGTTCTGATACTTCTGATGGGGTGAAAAATTCTCCCCCTTTTTTTCCTGCATCACTTGCAAATCTTGCTATCAAATATTCATAAGCATTACCAATAATATCCTGTGTTCCTAATTTGCTTGGTCTCAAATCCAAATCTTTATTGTTAAAATCACTTAATAACGTTTTTAACATGGCATTTCTTTCTTTTGTTTTTCCCAATAAGTTTTCATTATTAAAGTCTATACTTCTAAATACTCCGTCTAATTTTAATTTATTCTCTTCTTCTATTTTTTCCAATGCAGTATTTATAATTTGTCCTATAAATTCAGAATTTCTGTTTTGATATAAATAATCAAAAGTACAAGTTTCATCAAGTAAAAATTTTTCTCTGCTCATCGCTCTTTTTATTCTTGTTTTATCTCCATCATATTTTTCTGTATATTCTTCCAAGTGTTCTTTATAAGTATCGCTTAAATATTTTACAAACAACATTACCAAAATATAATCTTTATATTGGTCTGAATTAATAACACCTCTAAATGTATCGCAAGCATTCCATAATATACTATTTATTTTATCTTGTTTAGTCTCCATTTTATTTCTCCCTTTTCTCAAATATTTTCTTGGTTAAATAACTATACATTTTTTGTTTTTCTTCAAGTAATTTATTTAATAGTTCTTCTTCTTTGTCTTTTAAATCGTTAATTTTTATAATTTTTTCTTGTTTTTCGATTGAAAAAATTTTTATTTCTAAATCATTTAAAAAACTTGTTTTAATAATTCCAATTGCAGAACCAATTAATGATTTTTGTATCTTCTTTTTTATATACTCACTATTAAGATACCAGACAAGAAATTCAGGATTAATTTTCTTTTCCTCAACTCTTATTAAGCAAAATTGAGAAGGCACAAGTATTCCTTCTAAATCTTCATTAATAAAAACTGCTGTATTCGGTTCACTTATTCTAATTACAACATCTCCTTTTGATGTAATATAGTTTTCAGCTAAAACTTCATTACTATAAAATTCTTCCAAGGATTCTTTTTCTATTTTCCCATTATTTTGAATACTCTTTAATGTTAAGAGTTTGTATTTCCTTTTAGCAGTTTTTTCTGATTCAGCCTTTTTTCTATTCAAAACTAATCCAGTATTTATTTTAGATATTTTTCCTAATTTCAACAACGCACCTCCTTTGTCATTTTCTGGCTACAACAAAATTATACTCTATTTTTTTTTAAAATGTCAAGAGTATTTTTGTAATATTCTTAAAATGACTTTTAGATTTTTACTGTTTATACACACAAAAGACGGATAAGATGTCTCTCGACTATGTGTTTTTAAGATAAAGGAGGCATTTTTTATTATAAAAATCAGTTGCTCCAATTATTAATTCTTTTCTCAAGTTCTGATTTTGGTAGTCTTCTACTATAATTTAAAAGCTTTTTACAACATGTAATTCCATCTGAAAAACTAATTATTTTTTTATTTACTAATTCATCAATTAGCTAGATTGTTTCTTTGTATTCTACATTATTTCTACCCGCAATTTTCCTCAATGCTTTATCTCCTGTAACAAGAGTATATTTTCTATTTTTAGCTAATATAAATGCAGTTGTATCATTAAAACTTATACTTCTATTTTCATTTGAAAAATTTTCCACTTCCTGCATTTCCATATTATTCAATTCTAAAATTTCTATTCCAAAAGATAAAAGCAAATCACCTTCATTATTAATTAATTCATCATAAAACAAAATATCCGGACAGACTATTTTATATGGCAGATTAAATATTTTTTCCATTATATCCGCTCCCGACTTTTTGAGTTATGAGGCAAAAAAACACCAAAACTATTTCTTGACCT
>CAYZNB010000182.1:0-5454 GCA_964478535.1 uncultured Thermotogaceae bacterium | reverse complement strand
TCTGCACGGCGTTACAGCACAGGCAAAAACATTCATCTTTTGCGTTAATCAATGGCTAAACAATGGTTCAACTACGGTTCAACTATCGTTCCCAAGGAGGCGCGACGTTACAGCACTTATGATAACGTTGATATTTAATAGATAATTTTTGGAAATCATAAATCTGTTTTTTAATTGATGAAACTTTTAATAAAAAAAATGAAAAAGCAAAAGCATTAAACCCATATAATAATGAAGTAGTAAACATTGGATAAAATTATTAGTCGGAAAGTAGAAAGTTGGAAAGTTGGTAAGGAAAAGCTTTAAAAGCAGATGCTTATAATAATGAAGTGGTAAATATGGATAAAATAAACGCGAACAAGCTCAAATTTTCATTATTTCAGTACATAAAATTGCAAATTCGCAGATTTCTCCTCAAAAGAAGAACCCTTTTTCGTTCGAAATGACATATCTCATAATTTTCTTTTACTATTTATAAGTTTCAAGTTTTCATATTTTACCATAAAAATTTACAGAGAACCAAAAAATCGTGTCACTTGCAACTTGCCACTTTTAACTTTTCACTATTTAAATGCTTTTCCTTACCAACTATCCACTAACCAACAGACCAACTGTTTACTGTTACTTAGATTAAAAAATTTAGCAAATATATTATAAAAAACAAATTTTTAACAAAATAATTTAAAAAAATAGTTAATAAAACTGATAAAATGTGATATAATGGTAAAGAAGAAAACCATATTTAAGGGAGGAATTGTACAGAGAAGAAAAAAATCATCTGGAGGTGTTTTATGAAAGTAAAAAGTTATAAAAAAAACAGCTCAATTATAAGTGAAATATCTACTTTATCCATTGAAACATTTGATTTAGATGGTAAAGAAAATTTTGTGAAAATAAAAAAACAATCTAAAAAAAAGAATTCTTTGGATTTTGATAAAGTTTTCAATGTTTTGAAAATTCAAGCTGAAAAAAACATGAACACGCTATATTATGGGGATATAGATAACGTAATTCCTATAGATTCAGTTTGTGACAATGAAAATAATTTTATTGAAAAAATTTGCAAAGAGTTAGAAACGATAGGTGTAAAAATTTTAGAAGAAGAGAAATTATTAGAAATAAATGAAAACATTATAGAAAGTGATTATGAAGCTCCAGAAGAAATTGATTTGACAGAAAATTATTTTAATGAAGAAGCTGAAGAAGTAAGAAAATATGATAATTTTTCTTTTAATGATCCTATAAAAATATATTTGAAAGAAATTAGCCGATCAGAATTATTGACTTTTTCAAGAGAAAGAGTATTGGCAAAAAGAGTGCAAAATGGTGATAAAAAGGCAAGAGAATTATTAATTAAATCAAACTTAAGGTTAGTTATTAGTATTGCAAAAAGGTATACGGGTAAAGGTTTAAGTTTTTTAGATCTGATTCAAGAAGGAAACATGGGATTAATGAGGGCAGTTAATAAGTTTGATTGGAGAAAAGGGTATAAATTTTCAACATATTCTTATTGGTGGATTAGACAAGCAGTAACAAGAGCAATTGCTGATCAGGCAAGAACTGTAAGGATTCCTGTTCATCTGGTAGAAACTATAAACCAAATGAATAAAATTATAAGAGAATATATTCAAGAAAATGGAAGAGATCCTAACGAAAAAGAATTAGCGGAAATTATGGGAAAAACACCTGAGAAAATGAAAGAAATACTTGTAAGTGCAAAACAAATTTTTTCTTTAAATTCTACAGTAGGAACAGGTTTTGATGATGAATCTGAATCTGAAATGTTAGAACATATAGGGTCAGATGATCCAACTCCAGAAGAAATAGGGAAAAAAATGATAATTAGAGAAAGAATTGAACGTATTATTGATGGATTAACTCCAAGAGAAGCGATGATAATAAAAATGAGATATGGATTCCTTGACGGTAAACCTAAAACACTTGAAGAGGTGGGAGATTTTTTTAACGTTACAAGAGAAAGAATAAGACAAATAGAAACAAAATCTTTGAGAAAATTAAGACATCCAACAAGAATAAAACAACTTAAGAATATTATTACTGAATCATAAAAAAAGAAAATGCTTAAGCATTTTCTTTTTTTGTATGAAATTTTTTTCATGCTAAATACCGATTTCAAATAAAAAACCTTAAATATATCATATAAATGAGTGTTTTTGTATGAAATCTCTTTCATAGTATGAATTTAAAATTTGATATAAGGCGTGTTTACAGTATATAATATAATAGTAGATAAAAAAGATTTTTGAATTAAAACTAAGGAGGAAAAAGTATGAAAAAGCTTTTGACTGGAAATGAAGCTATTGCAAGAGGCGCGTGGGAAGCTGGAGTGCACGTAGCATCTGCATACCCTGGAACACCTAGTACAGAAATTTTAGAAAATTTAGCTTTATACAAAGATGTTTATTCTGAATGGGCACCAAATGAAAAAGTAGGTATGGAGGTTGCGGTAGGAGCATCTATCGGTGGAGCAAGAGCATTGACAGCAATGAAACATGTTGGATTGAATGTTGCTGCTGATCCTATGTTCACTTACAGTTACCTTGGCGTAAATGGTGGGATGGTTATAGTTACTGCAGATGATCCTGGACTTCATTCTTCACAGAATGAGCAAGATAACAGACATTTTGCAAGACATGCAAAATTACCAATGTTAGAACCATCTGATAGTCAAGAAGCAAAAGATTTCATGATTGAAGCATATGAAATAAGTGAAAAATTTGATGTTCCAGTTCTTTTTAGAATTACCACAAGAATATGTCACAGTAAAGCACCTGTAGAATTAGGAGAAAGAACAGAGCACGAAGTAAAAGATTATCAAAGAAATATAAATAAATTTGTTGCGACTCCTGCAAGATGTAAAGTTCATCATTATGAGCTTGAAGAAAAATTGAAAAAACTTGAAATATTTGCAAATACAACAAAATTAAATGTTGAAGAAATAAATGATGATACAGAAATTGGTATAATTACTTCAGGTATAGCTTATCAATATGCCAAAGAAGTTTTTGGTGATAAAGTATCTTATTTAAAATTAGGATTTACTTTTCCTATACCAAAAGAAAAAATTACAAATTTTACAAAAAAATTTAAAACAATTTATGTTATTGAAGAATTAGAACCATTTTTAGAAAACGAAATAAAGGCAATGGGAATAAATGTAATTGGTAAAGAAAAAATTCCTAACATAGATGAACTTAACCCTGATATTATAGCGAAAGCACTTTTGAATGAAGAATTACCAAAAGTGGAAATAAAAGAAAATAAAGCAGTTGGAAGACCTCCTATATTATGTGCAGGATGTCCACACAGAGGTATTTTCTTTGAATTAAGTAAAAAGAAAGATGTTGTAATAACAGGAGATATCGGATGTTATACATTAGGATCAGCAGAACCTTTAAATGCTATGGATTCAGTAATTTGTATGGGTGCTGGTATAAGTGCTGCACATGGTTTTGCAAAAGCGTTTGAAAAGAAAGGAAGAAAATCAAAAATATTTGGAATAGTTGGAGATTCTACTTTCTTCCATTCCGGTATAACAAGTTTGCTTGATATAGTTTACAATAAAAGCAATGTAACTACAATTATTTTAGATAATAGAATTACAGGAATGACGGGACATCAAGAAAACCCTGGAACTGGATTCACTTTGATGGGAAAAGAAGCACCTCAGGCAGATATAGAAGCGATAGTAAGAGCCCTTGGAGTGAAACATGTAAAAACTATAAATCCAAATAATTTAAAAGAATCAAAAGAATTAATTGATGAATATACGAAATTAGAAGAACCATCAGTTATAATAACAAGATGGCCTTGTGCGTTGAAAAAATTCAGCGAACAAGATATAAATGAATTTAATTTAAAAGTTGAAAAATATGCTGTAGACAGCAGCAAATGTAAAAAATGTAAAATGTGTTTGAAAACAGGATGTCCAGCGATTTCATTTGATCCTGAAATTGGTTCTATAATAGATCAAGATATGTGTATAGGATGTTCTGTATGTGCTCAGGTTTGTCCTTTCAAAGCTATAGAAAAGGTTGGTGGGTGAAATGATGAACGAAACTAAAAACATATTACTAGTTGGAGTAGGCGGCCAAGGAATAATATTAACTTCTAAAATATTATCAAATGCTTTATTAAATGCAGGATATGATGTAAAAATGTCTGAAGTTCACGGAATGGCTCAAAGAGGTGGATCTGTTACAACACAAGTTAGATATGGAAAAAAAGTTTTTTCTCCTATAATTGGAAAAGGGCAAGCGGATGTACTTATTTCTTTTGAATTAATGGAAGCTATAAGATGGATAGAATTTCTAAAACCGGATGGAAAACTTATAATTAACGATTATAAAATACCTTCAGCACCAATTCTTGCGGGTTTTGCAAAATACCCTGAAAATGTTCTCGGGACATTAAAAGAAAAAGTACATACGCTTGATTTTAATGCAGCTGATAAAGCAAAAGAGCTTGGGAATTTAAAAGTTCAAAATATTATTATGTTAGGCGCATTAGTGAAAGCACTTGAATTAAACGATATAAATTGGGAAGAAGCAATAAAAGATAATGTAAAACCAAAATTTTTAGATATAAACTTGAAAGCATTTAATATTGGAAAGTCATTATAAATAAAAACCCGTACATATTTGTACGGGTTTTTATTTATATTTTGAAATGATAACTTCAAGTTGTTTTATGTTTAAAGGTTTTTCAAGAAAATCATTGCAATCATTTTTTTTCGATTCTTCTATAATGCTTTTTTCATTTAAAGCACTTTGCATAACTATAATATTTTTTTTCTTCAAATCATTTTTTTTATCTTCTTCGTTTCGTATAGCTTTTAGAATTTCAATTCCATCAATTTCAGGCATCATGATATCAAGAAAAATTATATCAAAAGTGTTATCAAGAATTTCATCCATTATATCAAAAACTTTTTGAGGTCGTGAAAGAACTTTGCAAGTTCCATAATTCTTTAACAGGTCTTCTAAAATAAGTGTTGAAACAAAATCATCTTCAATAATCAAAAAACGCATTTTTCTCACATCCTTTCAATTAATATTTATATTTTGTTGCTATTTTATTTATATTATGATATAATTTCTTTATAAAGAATATTTTGTTCTTTATAAAGAATTTGTTTATTAATTATATCATATTTTTTGTAAAATCAACAACTTTTATTTTAAATTTTTATTCTATATATTTTTTGTAGATTTAATATTTTAGAAAGTTGATCAGTTGAAAGGAAAAACATTTTTAGATTCATTGTCTTTCGCTTTTAAACGTAGTGTAACAGCCACGCTGAACTTTGCACGGCGTTACAGCACTTATAAAAATGTTGGTATTTTATAGTTGATTAAGAAAACCCTTAAAACAAGCATTTGTACTTAATTCCCCTCTTGAGGGGTGGCAACCGAAGGTTGACGGGGTGGACAG
>CAYZNB010000181.1:0-5526 GCA_964478535.1 uncultured Thermotogaceae bacterium | reverse complement strand
TATTTTTTTATTCTATTAAAATTTTTTCTTTCTTCTCTTAAGTTTACGACATAGCCTCTTGAGGGGTGGCAACCTTTGGTTGACGGGGTGGACAAGTTTTTGTAAATGCTTATAATAATGGAGTAGTAACCATTGCTTCTCTTCAATTTTAAAAATATTTTTTCACACCAACCTGCCTCTTTTAAACCCATATTTACCCCTCTATTTTTCTGCTATAAAACTAAATTAATTTAATAATAAAGTTAATTAATTTTTTTGAGGTATTATAATTTAATAAAAAATTAACTTCAAATTCTTACTTCATGTTTTGAAGTTACTTTTTTATATTATAATATTTTTATACGCTTAAAAAAGGAGGCTGATTTTAATGAAAAAATTATTAAATTTCAAATCATTAAAAACAAGAATTTTAACTATGGTTATTTTAACTATGTTAATATTATTAGGAATATTATCTACAAGTGTTTATTTAACTGCTAAAAACGCAGTTACGCCTGAATTGAATAATTTAATAACAGAGGTTGTAAATGCTCGAGCTAACGAAATGGAATTATTTTTGCAAGGCAGGATTCAAGACTTAAAATACCTTGCTATAAACCCTAACATACAATCTTTAGATCACGAAACTTCTATAGAAGAACTAAAGAAATTTTTAAATCAACGTTCTGATATTTACGAAATGATGTTTATAGCAGAAAAAGACGGAACGGCACCAACTACAGCAGATTCAACCGCAAATATATCTACAAGAGATTATTTTCAAGAACTCGTTATTAAAAGAACTGTAGAATTTACTGTTTCAAATCCTGTAATTTCTCTAGCTTCAGGAAAACAAATTTTTGTTATAGCACATGCCATAAAAGATAAAAATAATCAAGTTATAGGAATAGTAGGTGCAACAGTTGAATTGCAAAATATGTCAAACATGATAAACAATGTAAGAATAGGGCAGAAAGGCTCTGCTTCTTTAATAGATGGTAACGGAATAGTTCTGTATGATGAAAATCATGATCAAATAATGAACTTTAATCTTTTAAAATCGGATAAAGAAGGATATAAAAATCTTGATGTAATAGGCAGAAATATGTTATCTGGAAAAAGCGATAGTGAAATTTATATTTCTCCAACAGGTGAAAGAATTTTAACTTTTTATTCTCCTTTAAAAAATTCTCCTAATTGGTCTTTAACCCTTAATATACCGCTCAATCAATTTAATAGCGTTTCGGATCATTTGTTAAAAATTATTTTGATATTGATAGTTATAATAATTGTAGTTATGTTTATAGTGATGTTTGTTATTGGAAACATAATCTCTAATCCGATTAAAGAGCTATCAAAAATAATTCAAAAGATTACAAATAAAGATTTATCCAAAGAAGAAAATAGAAAAATAGATAATTATATTGAAAGAAGAGATGAAATAGGTTTAATTTCAAATTCATTATTAACTATGAAAAAAAATTATAATGATATTATTTCAAATTTTGGAAAATCTACAGATGTAATTTTCGTTTCTTCTGATGAGCTTAATAAAATATCTGATCAAAATACTTCCGCTGTTAAAACAGCTTTAGATAAAATAGAAGAAATAAACAATAATATTCAAAATACTTCTGCCTCAGCTCAAGAAATAACTTCTGGTGTTGAAGAAGTTGCTGCGTCAGCTCAAAGCGTTTCAAAATCAGCACAAGAATTGGCAGATTATTCTAATCAAGCTTTAGATTCTTCTCAAAAAGGTCAGAAAAATATAAGCGAAATATTCAAATCAATAAAAGATGCTGGAAATCAATCAAAAGAAACTTCAAGTATAGTGAGAGTAGTTGAACAAAAATCTCAAAATATAGGTCAAATTGTTGAAAAAATAAATACTATAGCAGAACAAACAAATCTTCTTGCACTTAATGCCGCTATAGAAGCTGCAAGAGCTGGTGAAGCCGGAAAAGGATTTGCTGTTGTTGCTGATGAAATAAGAAAACTTGCAGAAGATAGTAAAAAAACAACTGCTGAAATAGATAACATATTAAAAGAAATAAAATCGGGAGTTGAAAGTGCTGATAAAGCAACAGATAAAACTGTTAAAATAGTTGAAGAAATTTCCTCAAAAGCCGATACGGTAGAGCTCGAATTTAAAGAGATAATACAAAAAATTAATTTCATGAATTCTATGATAGAGAATTTAACAGCTACAAGTGAAGAACAAAGTGCTTCAGCAGAAGAAATATCAGGGGCTATGGATACAGTAACAAAAGCTATATTCCATATAGAAGAAGATACGCAAATGATAATGAAAGGTGCTAAAATATCGGAAGGTTTTTCAATTTCATTAGAAAATAAAGGGAAAGATCTTCAACGGATTTCAACGGATTTAGAACAACAAGTTAAAGAATTTAAACTTTAAATATTATTTATAAAAAACAAACCGTATTAAGTACGGTTTGTTTTTTTTATAATTTTATTTTTTTATCTTTGTAAGAACGTTAAAATATGGTATAATTTACTGATAAAAAATTTATGGTATAATTAAAAAAACAGAAAATCAATTATAATTTATATGGAGGTGTAATTTTATGTCAAAAAAAAGTCCTTATGTAAAAGATGCCGATCAAAAAATGGATAAAACAGTTGTTCATTTTAAAGAAGAATTAAAAAAATTAAGAACAGGAAGACCTACACCAGCTTTATTTGAAGAAATAACGGTTGATTATTACGGAACACCCACACCTATAAATCAAGCCGCAAATTTAGTAGTAGGAGATGACCGAAGTGTTGTAATCACACCTTGGGAAAAATCTTTGCTCGAAAAAATAGAAAAATCAATCAATTCTTCAGATTTAGGATTAAGAGCAAATAACAACGGATCAATAGTAAGAGTAAATTTCCCTTCTCCAACAGTTGAAGACAGAAGAAAATGGGTGAAACACGCTAAAGATATGATGGAAGATACTAAAATTGCTTTAAGAAATATAAGAAGAGATGACATAAAAAAAGTTAAAGAAGACAAAGAAAATGGTGAAATTCCTGAAGACGAAGCTTTTAAAATAGAAGAAGAAATACAACAAGTTTTAAAAGACCACGAAAAAAAAGCTGAAGAAATTTTTGAGCATAAAGAAAAAGAGATTATGGATTCTTAAATGAATGATGAATTAAATATTCCTAATCATATTGCTATTATAATGGATGGAAATGGCAGATGGGCAGAAACAAAAAACAAACCAAGAAATTTCGGACATGAAAAAGGGGCTAAAGTTGCCGAAAAAGTTATTGAATGGTCTGCTACTATGGGAGTGAAATATCTCACTCTCTATTCTTTTTCTACTGAAAATTGGAAAAGACCAAAATCTGAGGTAAATTTTTTATTCAAGCTTTTCGTCAAATATTTAGAATCTCGAATGGAAAGATTATTAAAACAAGGTTTAAGAATGCGTTTTACAGGAGATATTTTGAACCTTCCTGATGATGTTCAAAAAGCCTGTTATAACATTGAAAAAAAGAGCGAGAATAATTCTGGTATGCAAACGATTTTAGCTTTGAATTATGGAGGAAGACAAGAAATAGTTGATTCTGTAAACAAACTAATTGCTGCAGGAACTACTAAAATTACTCAAGAAGATATTTTTCAAAATTTATACTTAAATGATGTTCCCGATCCTGATTTTATTCTTAGGACATCGGGAGAATATAGACTCAGTAATTTCTTATTATGGCAATCAGCTTACTCAGAGCTATATTTCACAGATGTTTTATGGCCCAATTTTTCTAAAATAGAATTTTTAAAAGCCTTAAAAGATTATTCAAAAAGAAAAAGAAGATTTGGAGGATTAGAAAAGGAGAGTAAAAAAAATGACTAAAAATATGAAAACTCGTCTTATTTCGGGTTTTTTAGCAGCTCCAGTTGTTGTTTTAATGTATTTTAATTATTATTCATTATTATTATTAGCATCTGTAGTTGTGTTTATATCTTCCAGAGAATATTATAAAATGGCCATTACAGGAAACAATATTAAACTAACTAATTTACTATCCCTTTTTTCTGGTTCTTCTATTTTTTTATATGGATTAATGTACGATTTTTATTATAAAGGTGAATTAAATATATCTCCAACAATTATATTTTATACGGTATTTTTTTTGTGTGCCTCCATAATTCTTCTTAAAATTAAAAAAATAGATTTAGCAAAAGATTTTTTAACCGCCTCTTTATTTAATGTTTTTTATATTTCATTTTTTTTATCTTTCTTTGCAAATATTTATATTGAGTATAAAGGGTCTATGGCCCTTTTAGCTATAACCTCTGTTTGGTTTTATGATATAGGTGCTTATTTTTTTGGTATAAGGTTTGGAAAACATAAATTAGCTCCTATATTTTCTCCAAAAAAAAGTTGGGAAGGTTTTTTTGGAGGCCTATTAACTACATTTGTTTTTATTTTTATTTTTGAAAAAGTTCGAGAAATAATATTTAATCAGGAAATTTTCAATATATCAACAATGGTATTATTTGCAATATTGGTAGCAATTTTTGATACGATAGGTGATTTAACTGAATCTACTTTTAAAAGATTTTTTAATAAAAAAGATGCGGGTGACGCTCTTCCTGGTCACGGAGGAATTTTAGATAGAATTGATGGATTATTAATTGCAGCACCAGCATGGTATATTCTTCTTAAAATTTTAGGGATTTAAAATATATCGGGGGGATTTATTTTGAAAAAAAGTTATAAAGAGGGATTTACTTTATTTGAGGTGTTAATAGTTTTAGCAGTTATTGCCGTTATTGCAAGTATTTCAATACCTGCGGTAGGAAACATTTTAAAAAAGGCCGATGCAACAAAAGTAGTTACTGAAATGAATAATACGAAAACCGCTTTGATGAATTTTATTGTAATGAACCGTTCAGAAGCGAAAGAATCACTTGAAATTAGCAAATTATATGATGAAGGTTATTTAGAAAACATACCTTCAGGTATTTCCATTGAGGTTGATCCACCGAATGCGTATATACTTTATGATATGACAAATCATTCTTTGGGCGAATTACAAAAAATCGATTCAAACATTAAAGAAAAAGATGGAAAACCTTCTGTAAGTTTTAGATTTTAAAAATATTTAAGTTGGTTAGAAAAAACATTAAAATGTTAGACAGTAGAAAGCTGAAAGGAAAAATAAATGCTCAGCTAATTTTTGATTTATTAGCGATAATCTGTAAAAATTTTACTATTGTTCAATTATCGTTTAATTAAATAATTTTGATTCTATTTATTTTTTTGTGTATTTAATACTTTAGAAAATTTGTAGTAAATATTTTAAGGGTGACATCGAAGATTGACGGATTGGAGAGTTTTTTTATGTAGTGTAACAGCCACGCTGAATTATGCACGGCGTTACAGCACATATGACAACGTAGGTATTTTATAGATAATTTCTGGAAAAGCATTAAAACTAAATGCATATAATAATGAAGTAGTAAACATTGAATAAAATAAACGCGAACAAGATCAAATTTTCTAAAAAACAAATTTCGCTCGGTCA
>CAYZNB010000180.1:0-5577 GCA_964478535.1 uncultured Thermotogaceae bacterium | reverse complement strand
GCATGTCTGAGCGTAGCGAGTTTGCTATTTTTAGCATTTTTTCTCAGAGCGAAATCTGTTTTTTAGAAAATTTGAACTCTTGTGAGCGTTTATTTTGTCTTTATTTACCACTTCATTATTAAATGATACATATAATCTTATTAATCTTCTAATTTTCTTGGATCTATTTTCGAATCATCATCATCTTCAAAATAAACACAGCGTTTTTTTGCAAATTTTGCATTCATTTCGTCTTCATTTTTTTTATAAATAGGATTATTATTAAAAAAACTAAAAGGTATCTTAACCAAAATAGGCTGATTATCTTCTATAATTTGAAGAGTAACTTCTTTTAAGAAAACATTTACCGTTATAACTTTTGCTGGTTTATTTTCATATTCAATTGTTGAATTTTCATTTGGAACATTAGCAAGTACTTCTTCATAAAATTCATTTTCATATTTTAGACAACAAAGTAGTTTTCCGCATCTTCCCGATATTTTCGCTGTGTTAATCATCATTTGCTGTGTTTTAGCCAACTCCATTTTTATTGAAGAAAATTCTCTTAAAAATCTGCAACAACACGCTTGTTGTCCGCACAATCCTAAAGAGCCTTTAATTTTTACCTCATCTCTTATTCCTACTTGTCTTAATTCTATTCTAACTTTATATTTTTTTGCTAAAATTTTTACTAATTCTCTAAAATCTACTCTTGAATCTGCTCCAAAAAAAACAACAAGTTTTGATTTATCGTGAGTAAATTTTGATTGTAAAACTCTCATCTTTAAATTTAACTCATCAGATCTT
The DNA here is from genome assembly GCA_964478535.1 of uncultured Thermotogaceae bacterium. GTDB lineage: Bacteria > Thermotogota > Thermotogae > Petrotogales > Petrotogaceae > CAYZNB01. The sequence goes on along the minus strand of CAYZNB010000180.1, from coordinate 4,791 downwards.
TCTTGTGTAAATTTAGATACCTCTTTTGCTTCGAGTTCATTTTGCTTATGAATTTCTATTTCGTCTTCATCAAGTTTTTTAATTATTGCTTTAGGCTCATATCCAATTTCTTCTAACGTTAACTCTTTTGATCCTATTATTATAATACCGACTTCATCTCCCATGTCAGAATTTACTAATACATAATCACCTTTTTTCAATTCGTCATCTAACCCCATGTAAGTATAATAGTATATTTTTCCTTTTTCTAATAACTCTATTCCATAAACAGTTGCTTTCAAATCTATCATAAATTTGCCTCCTGATTTTATTTAAAAAATGCCCTATTAATCCTCAAAAAATGAATCATTATTTCCATATCATAATTATAATTTGACACGTTAGCAGATAAGATTTTGTTGAAATGTTTTATGTTATCATATACAAATGTTGCATCAAACTTGTACTCTTTTGTTCCCCAAAACTCTGTCAAATTATAGTTAAAAAAATATTTCCAATTTTCAGAAGTCTTAGATATCACTCCATCTCTACAAAAAATTAAAGCTAATTCAGATATTTTTTTTAAAAATTGAAGATTATCATAATCGCCTTTTTTTGAAATTATTTTTTCAATTAATTCTATTCTTTCTTCTTCTGTTTTAGAAATAAGAATAGTTATAAACTGATAATATGAATACACAAACCTAATTTTCGTTAATGGCGAATCGATATTAACGCATAAATTTTTCAAAATATAGTCTGCAGAATCTTTGCTGTTTTCAAACTCCTCAATAATATCATCAATTTTTTGTCTTTCAACATCATATAAATACTTTAATATTTCAAAATCGTAATTAGAAAAAACTTTTATATATTGAATTTTATCTTTAAATTTATCTTCTACTTTTTCTAAAATATTTTTGGGATAAGAAATCTTAAATTTAGTTAATCTACTTTTTATTGTAGGTAAAAGTTTGTTATATTTATTTGATGTAACTATTATTATAGAAAATTCTGGAGGTTCTTCTAAAGTTTTCAAAAAAGCATTTGCACTTTCATTATTCATTTTATCTATTTCATGGATTATTACTATTTTCTTGTCGCTGTAATTAGGTTTAAACGATAAAAATTCAGAAATGTTTTTAACTTCTTGCATTTTAATAACATTTTTTTCTGGCATAATTTCAAGACAATCTAAAATATTGAAATTTTCAATTCCATTTAAAATATCTTCTATAAATTTTTTGTTTAACGACGTGCTATCAGAATAAATACACAAAGAATTACCTTTATAATTATCACTATTTTTTATAAACATTTCCATCAAGTTTTCATACATTTTTTTACCTCATTTACATATACAAATCTATTAACAAGCCATTTATTTCTTCGACTTTTGAAGCGAAAAATATCGTTCCTTTTTCTTTTTTAATTATTGCTTCTGTTAAATCCTTAATTTTTTCATCAACAACCTCTGCAATAACATGTAATCTTGGAGTTTCTGTTTCAATATCTATTTCTTCTTTCATTCTAAAAAGTTTTTTCTCAATTTTTTTTAAATATTCTTTTATAGCTTCTTTATAATATTTTAAATTAATAGGAGTGGGAGATTTTACAAATCTATTTCCATTATCTAAAATATTATTTATAAGCATTTTAAGTTCTTTTTCGGAAATTTGAACTTCCGCATCTGTTATTAAATCAAAAAAAGAAGTATGTTCAAATGTTGAAGATGATTTATTAGATTTTGATGATTTCTTTTTTTTTATTTTATTTGATTCGGAGCTTTTATTTCCGTCTCCCAAAGGATTTATAAGCATACAAAACAACTCCCTACAAATATTTTTTGGATTTTAAATATTCGTTCAATTCAAAAAATAAATTATTTTTATCTAAATTTTTTATAAATATTCCTTTTGAATATAACAAAACTTTAGTTTTAGATCCCACAAGTGCAAAATCAGCCGCTTTAGCTTCTCCAGGGCCATTTACAATACATCCCATAACAGCTATAGTTAAATTTATTTTAAATTCCATATCTTTAAAATTTTCTTTTAATTCGTAAACAGTTTTTTCAATATCAAATTCTGTTCTCCCGCATGTAGGGCAAGAAATAATTTTTAACCCCTTTTTAAAACCTAACATAGTTAAAATTTTTTCTGCAGCATATATTTCTTTTAAAGGATTTCCTGTAATCGAAACTCTTATAGTATCTCCTATATTATTCATAAGCAAAGAAGAAATTCCGGCAGAAGATAATATGATTGCATCATCATATACTCCGGCTTCTGTAACTCCAATATGAATCGGATATTCTATAAATTTTGAAACATAACAATTTGCCTTATAATTCATAATCACATCTGAAGCTTTTATAGAAAGGACTATATCTTCAAACTCATATTTTTCTAAAAGTTTAACTTGTTCTAATGCACTTTCGGCAAGAGCTTCGTGTTTAAGCATATTTTGATATTTTTTATTAATAGAACCAGAATTAGCCCCTACTCTTATAGGGACTTTATATTCTTTAGCTACTTTTATTAACTCTTTAATATTATTTTCGTTATCAATATTTCCGGGATTTATCCTAATTTTAGAAATACCAGATTGTATAGATTTTATAGCCAAATTATGATCAAAATGAATATCAGCGACTAACGGAACATCATCAACATTATTGACTATTTCTTTAACTTTTTCAGCCTCTTCCATACTTTTAACAGCTATTCTGATTATTTCTGCCCCTGCATTTTTAAGATCTTTAATTTGCTTAATTGTTTTGTTCGCATCCATAGTACTAGTATTAGTCATAGACTGAATTACTAAAGGATTATTTCCGCCAATTAAAACATTTTTAACTCTTACTGTTTTCTTAGAAAACATCTTTTAATATTACCTCCCAAAAAATCTCGTGATATCTGTAAATGTTATAAAAACTGCAAAAACCATTAAAAGTAAAAATCCTACGGTATGGATTATACCTTCTACTTTTGGGTTAACTTTTTTTCTTGTAATCATTTCATAAATTGAAAATACAATTCTTCCTCCATCTAAGGCTGGTAAAGGTAATAAATTAAATATTCCAAGATTTATAGTAATAAGAGCAACTAAATTTAATATCGCTTCAAAACCTGCTCTAGAAGCTTGACCAACAACAACAGCTATACCTACAGGACCGGCAATCTGATCTGTGCCCGTTTTGCCTGTAAATAGTTGTCTTAAAACTTGAAGCATTGTTCTCATTAAAGTATTTCCCCATTGAACTGAAACAGGAATTACCTGTGAAAAACTTGGTTTCCATTTTCCGAAATCTTGTTTCAAAATTCCTTCTTGACTAACAAAGTTATAAAATTCATTTTCAGATAAAGAAATAGTTTGTTCAGTACCATTTCTAATAACTTTCATTTCTATTATATCATTTATCTCATAATAGTGGAATTCACTAACAGATAAATTTGAAACGCTCAAAAACAATTGTCCTTCATTCAATGAAAAACCTCTTAAAAAATCTATGATATCATTTCCATCGTTTATTTTTTTATTATTTAATTCTATTATAACATCGTCAACTTGAACTTCAGAATAATTTTTGGCAATTTCATTTGAAAAAATACTGTAAGAAACACCTAAAAAATAATCTCTTACATTTTTTGAATAGGCATTTAAATCACCTGTTAAAATTTTCCCGCTGTTCATTTTAATTTCTATAAAATCTCCTACAGACATTCTTGAAAGAATTTCTTCTGAGTTATAATAACCATTAACAGAAACAATATAATCTGATTCATCTATTTTTCCGTAAAAAGAGGCATTATCTAAAATAACTGATATATCTGTTTTCCCTTTCTGAGGTTGAGCATCTAAATGAATTGTTTCATCACCTCTTTGAATTTCCAAGTTTAAATTTTTCCCATCGGCTATTTCAAAATTTATTATGGAATGATCAAAAACATATTTACCATTAACTTTTTTTATAATATCTCCAGATTGAATACCAGCTTCATATGCAGCTGATCCAATAATAGGCGAATGAATTTTTATTTCGGGAAATCCGTAACCAACGCCCACCATTATCAACAAAATATATCCTAAAAGAATTGAAAATAACGGTCCTGAAAAAGCTATAAAAAATTTTTGCCAAGGTTTTTTGTTAAAAAACAAATCAGGATCATCTTTATTTAACTTTTCTTTATCCAATTCGTCTTCTCCGGCTAATTTTACATATCCGCCTAAAGGAATTGCGTTTATTTTAAATAAAGTGTTTTTTCCTTTCTTTTTAAAAATTGTAGGACCAAAACCTATAGCAAATTCATCAACTCTAGTTTTAAATAATCTTGCAAATAAAAAATGACCAAATTCATGCACCACTACTACTACCGAAATGATTATAAGAAAATTTATTATAGTTACAATTGTACCCATCAACTTATTCCTCCTTTATATATACTATTTTTTAATTATATTATACAACATAACTTATTCACTTTTGTTGATTTAAAATGACATTTATCTATATTTTATCAATATTTTTTTAATTAACTCTTAAAAAAATAAGGCCCTCTGTAAAATAGTATGGCAAAAATGTTTAATTGGTTAAGCGGTTAATTAGTGAAAAGCTTAAAGTTGGTCAGTTGGTCAGCAGAAAGTTGGTCAGGAAAAACAAAAAACGTATAAGTGTTTAAAAGTTAAAAGTGGCAAGTTGCACAATTTTTTATATAATGCTTTGATGGTAAATATGGATGAAATAAAGTAGCGAACAATTGAGAATTTTCGTCAAAAAAACAATTGAGCGAATCAAAAAATGCGTAAGAA
>CAYZNB010000179.1:0-5588 GCA_964478535.1 uncultured Thermotogaceae bacterium | reverse complement strand
TGACAAATCACATAATTTTGTTTTAATATTTATAAGTTTCAACTTTTCATAATTTCCCACAAAAATTTACAGAGAACCTAAAATATACTATTTTTTTTAAAATTATTGAGGTGTTTTATGATTTCAAGAGTAATTATTTTAATAATATTCTTTTTTACATATTATCTTATTATAACAGGAAAATCTAAAAACTCAGTAGCCGCTTTTTCTATGGGGATTTTGACTTTAATAATTTTAAGACATGAAAATATGACTATTAGAAATATTAGTTATTTCGTTGACTTTAATATGTTAGGCGTCCTTTTTGGAAAAATGATTATAGAATCTACAATGAAACAAACGGGTGTTTTTCAAGCAATTGCTGGTTACCTTGTTATAAAATCTAAAGGTAGTTTCTTAAAAATATTTATTTCAACTATTATTACTATAGCTTTTTTATCTACATTTTTAGATAACGTTACAACCTTGCTTTTATTCACTCCCGTTGTTATTCTTATTTGCCGTGAAGCTCGTATTAATCCAAGTTTATTTATTTTCCCAATAATTTATGCTGCAAATATTGGTGGAATTTTCACTATCATTGGTGATTATCCAAATTTATTAATAAGCAGCATAACTCAAAAAGGTTTTATTGAGTTTACTTCAAATATTTTTATTCCTGTATTTATTTCTTTATCTTTAATAATTATTTATTTTATTATTAGTGAAAAAGAAATTAGAAAAGTTAATCCAGAAAGATTTCATTCTTTACTTAAAATTCAGCCAAGAAAAGCTATAACAGATGAAAAATTACTTAAACAATGTCTTGTTATATTATTTATAGTTGTTTTAGGCATTGTTTTTTATAAGCAAATTGGAGTTGAGTCTTCTTTAATTGCTTTGGCTGGAGGCGCTGTTACCATTTTAATTTCTAAAAAAAATTTTAAACAAGTCGCAATAAATATAGAGTGGGATACACTTTTTTTCTTTTTTGGTTTTTTTACCATAATAAAAGCTTTAGAAAAAACTGAAATTATTTATTTTTTTACAGAAAATATTTCTTCAATTACATCTTCTTCTATAGGGTTAATATTAATAGTTTTATGGTTTTCAGGGATTTTTTCTTCTATTATAGGAGCTATACCTATAACTACTTTAATGATTCCTTCAATTTTAGTTATTTCAGAAACTTTTCCATTTCCTAATGAACTTTGGTGGGCTTTAGTTCTTGGCTCAGGTTTTGGGGCTAATTTCACTATAAACGCTTCTATATCTAATGTTGTTGTTTCTGGAATGATTGAATCTAATTTTAAAGGAGTTCTTTCTTTTTCAAATTTTATAAAAAAAGGAATTATTGTTAGCATTATAGGATTAACAATATCTTCGATCTATTTAATTATAAGATATTTTTATTTTTTATAATAGAATTATTTATTTTTAATAAATAATTAACATTTAAATGTTATATATCTATTAGAGTTATTTATTTTAAATTATTAGAAAGGAAGATGTTGTCGTTGAATATTAAAATTAATATTTTATCCATTGCTGAAAAATATCCGGGTCAAGGTGTGTGTTCTGCTACAGAAGATCATAAATTTATTTTAGAAAAGTATAGTAATTATGAACGATTTGAAAATAAACTTACTGGAAATTTCGATATACTTCATGTTCATACGCTTAATTTTCAAAGTTTTTTTTCATTATTATTAAATAAAAGAAAATCTTTTTGTGTTACTTCTGCTCACGTTGTTCCAAATTCTTTAATAGGGAGTTTCAAATTTAGTCGTTTGTGGGTTCCTTTTTCAAAAGGTTATATTAGAACTATTTATAACTTATCTCATAAAGTTTTAGCTGTAAGCGAAGAAACAAAAAACGAACTTATAAAAGATTTAAAACTGAAACCTGAAAAAATTTTAGTATTTAGAAATTTTGTAAGAAAAGATATGTTTTACACTGAAAAAGAGAAAAAAAATGAGTTTAAAGATCTATTAAGAAAGCAATATGGATATAATTCAAATGATTTTATTATTTTAGGATCAGGGCAAGTTCAACCGAGAAAAGGCGTTCAAGATTTTTATGCTTTAGCAAAAAAAATGCCTGATTATAAATTTATATGGGTTGGTGGAATGCCTTTTAAGAAAATGACTGAAGGTTCAAATAAAATGCAGAAACTAATAGAAAATGCCCCTGAAAACCTTACTTTTACAGGAACTATTGATAGATCAAAAATTATAGATTATTATAGAATGTCAGATGTTTTCTTTTTACCTTCAACTCATGAAACTTTTGGACTAGTTATTATTGAAGCCGCTGGAAGTGGTCTTCCTATCGTATTAAGAAATTTAGAAGTGTATAAAGATATTTTCAATCCTTATTATCTATCAGGAAATAACAACGATGAATTTAAAAATATTTTTGAAGAATTACGCAATAATAATGAACAATATATTAATTATTCTGAAAAATCTTACGAACTTTTTTCTGAATATAATGATGAAAAAGCTTTTAATAAATTAGCTAATATATATGAAACAGGTATAAAAGAACTTAAAAAATCCGAATAAGTAGTTATTCGGATTTTTCATTTAATTCTATTATATTCCATTTAATTCTTTTTATATCAATTTTATCAGACTTTTATTTATTTTAAAGCAGATATATGCTATAATTTATTTGAAAATTTTATAATAATGAGGTGTCGTCATAAACAAAAATTTAATAAGAATATTTTTGTCTTTATTAATCAGTTTTGGAGTGTTTGGTGTAATATTAAAAGTAAATGAAATAAATATTATTTCTATTATAAGCAAAATAAAGATTCAATATATTTTTGCTTCTTTCCTTTTATTTTTATGCGGTTATTTAGTCGACTCAATTAGACTTCTAATTGTCTCTAAAAATTTTGAAGGTCATATAAATTTTATAGACGCTTTAAATAACAATATATCAGGTTATTTTTTTTCTGCAGTTACTCCTTTTGCGGCAGGTGGACAACCTTATCAAATATATCATTTAAAAAAAATGGGTTTTAGTACAGGAAATGCTACTAATATTGTTGTATCAAGATTTATAGTAATAATGATTACAAATCTTATAGTCTCTTTCGCTTCTTATAAACATATAGTTAAAGCTTTATCAAACAGTTCATTTAGTATAAGCCTTATAAAAGCTGGTTTATTTGCTTCAATTATAATCACTTTACTTATTATTTTTGTTTTTTTTAATTCTAACTTTATTGCAGATATAATATTATTTTTTGAGAAAAAAAATATTATAAAAAATAATAAATTAAGTTCAAAATTTTATACATGGTCTTACGGACTAAAAAATAGCATAAAATTTTTGTGGAGTGAAAAATTTCATATAATGTTGATAGACATATTTTTAGGACTAATAACTATAGTATTTCAAGCTCTTGCCCTATATTATATGATACACATACTATTAATAAGAGATCATCATAATTCCAACTTTTTTCTTGAAATTTTTGGGGGTATGACTTTATTAAATATGGTGATTTTTTATATCCCAACTCCCGGAGGTAGCGGAAGCATTGAAACAACTTATACATTGTTATTTGGTGAAATGCTTGGTTATGGTAATAAAATACTTGCATCTATTTTTGCTTGGCGATTTGCTACTTATTATTTACAAATATTTTTTGCAGGAATATTTATGTTTTTTTACAAAACTTTTTATAGAAAAGATATTTTTTTCTCTTAAAAATCTGTTATTTTTTTGCTCTAATAGTTTCAAAACCTTTACCATAAATCCCCATAACATTTCCAAGAGAAATAAATGCCTTAGGATCTTCTTCATGAATTATTTTCATAACAAAAGGCATTTCATTTTTTCTTACGATAACCATAAGAACATTTTTTTCGCTTTTAGTATACCAACCTATTCCTTTCAATAGTGTAACACCTCTTGAAAGATCGCAAGTTATTCTTTGAGCAATTTTTTCATATTTTTCTGAAAAAATAAAATAATGAACAGACTGTTTATTCCCTTCAAGTAAAATATCTAAAGCATATGATGCTACTGCCATAGATACTACCCCGTAAATTATTTTTTCAATTGATCCAAAAATTAAATAAGAGCTTGAAATTATTATTATATCTATCAATAACAATAGCTTTCCTGGGCTTATATCTTTATATTTCATTATTATTGAAACGATAATATCAGTTCCGCCTGTAGTAGCTCCTTGCGAAAAAACAACTCCAAGACCCGCTCCTATCAAAGCCCCACCAAGAATTATCGCCATAAATTCATCATGTACAACAGATTCTTTAAAAATATTCTCAAATATACTAATCATCAAAGAAGACGATAAAATCCCATAAATAGTTTTTAATCCAAATTGTGCACCGATAAATTTTATCGCAAGTATAATCATAAAAAAATTCATTATAAGATATCCAAGCCCTATCGGAAAACCTGTACTAAAATTTATAAGTGCACTTAATCCACTTAATCCGCCACCTACAACCTTATGGGGTATTATAAATGCTGTCCATCCAATTGCATTTATAAATGTTCCCAACGATATAATAAAATAAACTTTAATAAAACCCAAAATGCTTTTCAAATATATCCCTCCTGTTTATTATTTAAAATTACATCTTATTTTATCAATTAAAATAAAATTTAATATTACGACATTTATTCTTTTTATTAATTTGTGATATAATTTTAATATAAATTCCCAGAGGTGATTATTATGAAAAGAAATTTATTATTATTTATCGTTTTATTTTCTTTTTTAATCGCAAATGCTAACATTATAGAAATAACAATCGCTTATGAAGACAAAGAACAACCACCTTATTACATGGGAAATACTTCTCAAGTTTTACCTCAAAATCCTGGTGTTGCTGTCGAAATGGTAAAATTACTTGAAGAAAGAATTCCAGAATTAAAAATAAATTTGATAAGATGCCCATGGCAAAGATGTTTATTTGAATTATCACAAAATACAGTTGCTGGAATTTTCAACGCAAGTTATAGTTTGGCAAGATTAGCTATTGGATGGTATCCTACAGTAGATAATTCTCATGATGGAGAAATAGATGTAGATAGAAGAATTACTACTATAACATATTCTTTTTATGTTTTAAATGATTCAAAACTTACTTGGAATGGTTCGAATTTTGAAAATTTGACAGGAAATATTGGAGCTCCTTTAGGGTATTCTGTTGTAAATGACTTAAAAAGCATGAATATTCCTGTAGAAGAAGCTCATAGTACATTTAATAATTTGGATAAACTTCTCGCAGGAAGAATCAGTGCGGTTGCTCTTCAAGATGTTACTGCTGATGATATTATAAATAATAACGAAAAATATTCTTCAATTATAAAATTACCTATTCCTTTTATGAGTAAACCTTATTATTTAATGTTATCGCATAAATTTGTTACAGAAAATCCTGTTCTTGCTCAAAAAATATGGGATGAAATTAAAAATATAAGAATTAATTTATTTGATGATTTAGTAAAAAAATACGATAATTAAAATATTTACCTTATCAATCTAATAAAATAGTTGGCTAAATTGAGAGTGTACAATATAATGTGTAAGATGAAAAAAAAGAGTAAAAAAACCT
>CAYZNB010000178.1:0-5599 GCA_964478535.1 uncultured Thermotogaceae bacterium | reverse complement strand
AATGCGCAGATCTCTCCTCCAAAAAACGTCGTTCGAGATGACAGAGCGTAAAAAAAGTTTTTAGTTTATGTATAAACTTCAATAACTTTTTCAAAAACCAACTATCAATCAATAATTTTTACCCACACTTTTTTACATAGATCCAATTTTATAAATAAATGAAAAAATTTGATTAGTTGGAAAGTTAGCTAAAAAATATTGAAATATTACGTATTATTAGCTTCTTTCTAACTTTCAAATTTTTTATTTTTGAAAATTTTTTTTAATTTTTATGAATTCTTCTTCTATTTCAAAATATATGTCAACTATTTTTGGTTCAAAGTGTTTTCCTTTACTTTTTAAAATAATTTCATTAGTTTTTTCTTGTGAAAAGGCTTCTTTATACACTCTTTTTGTTGTTAAAGCATCATAAACATCTGCAAAAGATACAATTCTTGCTTCGAGTGGTATTTTTTCACCTTTTAATCCATTAACATATCCTGTTCCATCCCATTTTTCATGGTGATAATAGGCTATATTTCTTGCAAATTCATCAATATTTTCATCAGAAAGCATTTTTTTACCTATTATAACGTGATCTTTCATTTTTTCTCTTTCTTCTTTAGTATAAATGTCTGTTTTTTTTAATAAAAAAGAGTCTATACCAACTTTTCCTATATCATGCAAAGAGGCGTACATATTTATTTTTTTTATAAATTCATCATCACATCCATATTTTTCTGCTATCAACTTTGCATATTCTCTAACTCTTCTTATATGATTTCCTGTATCATCGTCATTTAAATGATTTGCACTTTCAAGTGCGTTTACCATTGCAAAAGTTATGTTTTCAATTTTTAAAGTTTTTTCTTCTACAAGTTTTTCAAGGTGTTTTTCTCTATTTTTAAGAAGCTCATTTTTTTCTATTAAATCATCTTGAAGATTTTTAATTTTTAAGTGAGCTTTTATCCTAGATAATAACTCTAATTTTTTAAATGGTTTTGTGACATAATCATTTCCGCCATTTTCAAATCCTTTAACTATGTCGTTTATATCGTTAAGTGCAGTGATAAAAATTATGGGAATATCTTGTGTTTCTTTTTTATTTTTTAAAATTTTACATACATCAAACCCACTTATTCCCGGCATCATCACGTCTAATAATATTAAATCTGGCGGGTTTTTCTCTGTTTCAGTTAAAGCTTCTTCTCCGTCAAAGGCAAAATTAACTGTATATTCTTTTTCACTTTTTAAATGTAATTCTATAATTTTTCTAACTTCAGGAGTGTCTTCAACTACTAATATTTTACTCATTATTCACCTCAAAATGTTTTGAATATTGTGTAATTATGAACTCTATACTTTGTTTTAAACATAACATGTTTTTTTGAATAGATTCATAATTATTTTCATTATAATTGTTTTTTATTTCAAATAATACATCAAATGTTTCTTTATCGCCTAAAAATCCTATTGAAGATTTTAAAGAATCTATAATTTCAAGAAAATCTTTTGTATTTTTTTCATTTATAGCTTTTTCAAGTTTTTCTATAGATATATGAGTATTTTTTTTAAATTCTTCTACTAAAATTTTCATATCTTCAAGTTCAATATGTAATTCATCTATTTTTTCTTTTACGTTAAAATTTTTTTCTTCGCATATATTACTTATTTTTAGTTTTAAATTAATTGTAAAAATAGTGCCTTTTCCAAACTCACTTTCAACGTTTAATTCACCGCCCATATTTTTTATTATGTTTTCTGATAAACTTAATCCTAATCCTGCTCCGCTATGTTTTCTAGTTAAACTTCCATCTTCTTGATTAAATCCTTTAAATAAATGAGGTAAAAATTCTTTTTTTATTCCTATTCCTGTGTCACTTACTTTAATTTCAAGAGATGCTTCGTTACTGTCTAAATTTAACAAGTTTGTTTCCATTTTTACATGACCTTTTTCAGTAAATTTTAATGCGTTGCCTAATAAATTATATAACACTTGAGAAATTCTTTTTATGTCTCCAATTAAAAATTTTGGTATATTTTCATCAGTTTTTATTAAAAGTTCTATTTTTTCACTTTGAACAAGAGGGATAAAATAATCATGAATTTTTTTTATTTCATCAAATATATTAAATTTTTCATTTTCAAGTTTTAATTTATTAGATTCCAATTTTGAATAGTCCAAAATATCATTTATTAATTTAAGAAGGTGTTCGCTAGATTTATAAGCTTCTTCAACATATTCTTTTTGTTCAGAATTTATATTAGAGTCTTTTAAAATTTCTAACATTCCTGTTATAGAAACCATGGGTGTTTTTAATTCATGACTCATTTTTGATAAAAATTCAGTTTTCATTTTTGAAGATTTTAACGCTTCATCACGAGCTTCTTTCAAAAATATTTCCATTCTTTTTCTTTCTAAAGCGTTTGAGATTATTTCACCTGCTATTCTTAAAGTTTTAAGTATATTATCGCTTAATTTGATTGTTTTTTTAGTAAAATCAAATCCTATACAGCCTATAGCTTTTTTTTCTATTATTAATGGAATTACTATAAGCGAAATTATATTTTGTGCTTCTAAAATATCTTTTTCTGCTTTAGCTTCTTCTGGCATTTTTTCTACAACTGGTATATAAATAGGTATGTTGTTATGCACTTTATTCATCCACCATGGTATCATTTCTTGTGGGAGTCCCTGAAGATTTTCTATTTGAGGAGATACTCCTTCTGCACACCATTCGTGAGAATTATTCAACACAATTTGACCTTCATGTTGTATTTCGTCTTTTTGATAATCGCTTAAAAGAAATATATAGCTTCTATCTGCATTAAAAAATTCTCCTATTAATTTTAAAGTTAGATTTATAGAATTATCTATATTTTCAGAGTTTTGTTGAATAAAATCTGTTGATATTTTTGTTAAAAGTGTTTGAAATTTATTTATATATCTTATTTTTCTGCTGTTTCTTGTCAAAAGAAAAAAAATATATATCATAAATATTATTATTACAATATTTAATATGAAGCCTGTCATTATTTACACCTACCTTTTTATACTTTTTCAAAAGTTGCTGTAAAAGTTACTGTTGTACCTTTTCCAATATCACTTTCAACAAATATTTCACCACTCATAAGTTCTACTAGTTCTTTACATAATGGTAACCCTAATCCTGTTCCTTCACCATTAAAATCGTGTGCTTGATAATATAGAGTGAATAAATTTTGCAACTTTTCTTTTTCAATTCCTATTCCTGTATCAGATATTTTGAATTTTATTTTACATGTTTGTTCATTTTCATTTTCAAGAGATATTTTTAATTCTATTTTACCGTCTTTCGTAAATTTATTTGAGTTAGATAGTAAATTTTGTATCACTCTGTTTAATCTGTGACTATCTCCTGAAAGTATTTTTGGAACGTTTTCTTCAATGTTTATAATCATATTGTTATTTTTTTGAGTAAATAATATTTGAATTGATTTTATTAAATTTATTATAGATTCTTCAAAAATAAATAAATCGTTAGATAACATTAGTTTGTTAGAGTCTATTTTTGAAATATCCAATAAATTCATAACAAGGTTAACCATATTATTTGAAGAGCTTAAAATATAGCTTATATATTCTTTCTGTTGTTCATTTAAATTATCATTTTTTAAAATTTCAGCAAAACCCAATATCGCATTTAATGGCGTTTTTAAATCATGTGTAATTTTAGATAAAAATAAACTTTTTGCTTTATTCGCTTTTTCAGCTTCTTGTTTTGCTTTTACTAAATCTTCTTGAATTTGTTTTTTTATATAAGCGTTTGTTATAATTTCAGAAAATAGTTGTAATGAATAAATATTTTCAATATTTAATTCTTCTTTCGATAAAAATTGATAACATATAAACCCTTTTATTTTTTCGTCTCTAAAAAATGGATAACATATAAACAAATTTTTTTCTTCATTTGTTTTATCTGAAAAAATTTGAGTTTCGCTAATATAATAATTATCTTTTTTTAAAGCTTCCATAAAAAGAGGGATGTTTTCAATTTCTAATAAAATTTTATTTTGATCTTTTTTATTTATTATCTTTTCAAAAATAATATCGTAAGATTTATTGTTATTTGAAAATTCTGATAAAAATACTTTATCTGCTTTAATAAAATTTGCAACTTTTTCAAATGAGTCTTCCAAATATTCATTGATATTTTTAATATTTGATTTTATAAAATCATAAGATATATTTGAAATTAGTTCAAATGTTTTGTATTGTTTTTTTAAAACGTTTTCATGTTCTTTTCTTTCAGATATATCTCTTAATACACTTTGTATATGTATAGGGTTATTATTAGTGTCTTTTATAAGCTCAACATTGGCTTCAACATAAATTATGCTTCCGTCTTTCTTTTTGATTTTTCTTTCATATGGTTTTACAATTTCTCCTTTAAGAAGTTTTTCATATATATTTTGACTTTTTTGACTTTCGGCAGAGGTGTTTTTAAAAGAAATATTTTTTATTTCTTCTTTTGTATATCCAAGCATTTCACAAGCTTTTTCATTAGCTTCTATATGAACTCCATTTAAATCTAAAATAAATACTGCATCGTGTGTTTGTTCGAATAAAGACCTAAATCTTCTTTCATTTTCTATAATTTTTTGTTCTGATCTTATTCTTGTTATAGTCATTCCTACTAAATCACTGTAAATTTCAACTAATGATTTATTTTTAAATGATTTATTTTTTTTATAAATTAATGTAAAATCTCCGACCATTATATTATTTTTATTTGTTTTGACTAATACAAGGTTTCCTATATTAAATGTTTTTTCTATTATTTTTATTAAATTTGTAGATATACTATTTTCAGAAAGATGGTGCATATTTTTAAAAAAAGTTATTTTGCTATCTTTTATTTTTTGTTCTCTTACAGGATCGTAATTCCATTTTTTATTTAAAATATCAAATCCAAGAATTTTAGTAATTTTACTTAAATTTTCATTAAGTCCAGAAATAGCTTTTGTTGTAAATTCTTTTCCGTTTTCTTCAAAAATATTTAAAATTGCATAATCAGAATCAGATAACGTTCTCATGTTATCTGTTATTTTTTTATAATCTATGTTATCTGCTGAAAATTCATTGAGTTGTTTTAAATATTCTACCAATTTGCTTTCTTCATTTATTTCAGAAAAATTTTTATATTCCAAAAAAATCATTCCTTTCTACAATTATATTTTTATATTGATTATCTGTAAATTTTTGTGGGAAATTATGATAAGTTGAACTTATAATTAGTAAAAAAAATTATGTGATTTGTCATTTCGAACGAAAAAGCGTTCTTCTTTTGAGGAGAAATCTGCGGATTTGCTATTTTTAGTATTTTTTTAAAAGCAAAACCTTTTTTTAGAAAATTTGATCTTGCGAGCTTTTATTTTACGCCAATGTTTACCACTTCATTATTACAAGCATCTGCTTTTAAAGCTTTTCCTTACCAACTTTCTGCTTTCCAACTTTCCAACTAATTATTATAAGCATTTGCAAAAACCTGTCCACCCCGTCAATCTTCGGTTGCCACCCCTCAAGAGGCTATGGCGTAAACTTAAGAAATTTGGGGATTATATAACCCATATCAAATAA
>CAYZNB010000177.1:0-5711 GCA_964478535.1 uncultured Thermotogaceae bacterium | reverse complement strand
GTTTTTTTGACGAAAATTCTCAATTGCTCGCTACTTTATTTCATCCATATTTACCGTCAAAGCTTTATAATCAAAAACTGTCAAAAGTCTCATTTCTCTTTTCAATATTTTAAACGCTTTTCCATTTCAACATTTAATCATTATTTGTTTTTTACAGGAGGATACTATGAATAAGAACTTAGATTTATTTATAAAACTTTTCAATAAAAGTCATCATACAGTTATTTTAACAGGGGCAGGGATTTCAACAAGTTGTGGCATTCCTGATTTTAGAAGTGATAAAGGTTTATATTCATCAAAAGAATATAAAAATCCCGATAAAATTTTTGATATTGATTATTTTTTTGAAAACCCATCATTCTTTTATAGTTTTTATAAAAATTTTTTACCTTTTACAGAAAAAGCTAACCCAAGTTTTACTCATTACTTTTTGTCTGATTTAGAAAAAAGAGGTAAAATAAATCAAATAATCACTCAAAATATCGATTTTTTACATCAAAAATCTGGAAGCGAAAACGTCTATGAACTTCATGGGAGTATAAATAAAAATTATTGTTATAAATGCAAAAAAGAATTTTCTTTAGAACATATTATATATAACTTAAAATTTGATATCGTTCCTTTATGTGAAACTTGTAAATTACCTATAAAACCAGATATTGTATTTTTTGGCGAACCTATAAAAGATTATGAAAAAAGTTTAAAACAAGTCGAAAAATGTGATTTGTTAATAATCATTGGTTCATCACTTTCAGTAATGCCCGCAGGTTATCTTCCTTATTATGCAAAAAAAGATATCGTTATAATAAACAAGGGATATTTTGAATCATATTATATAAGAAATAAAAATAATCTTTTACACTTTGATATAGATATAGACCAATTCTTCAAAAAAATAGAAACCGCACTCTAAAATTCTACTAATGCAATAGAAAATTCAGACAATAAATACGCTTTTAATAATTTATATTTATCAATATCTTCAGAATTCAAATGGTAAAAATAGAAATCTTCCATAGTTTTATATTTTTTATTTGATAACTTAACTAAAAAATTAAACTCACGAACCTCTTCAATATCAAATAGTTCTTCAAGCTCAAAAGACTTCAAATAAGTATTTACAATATTCTGAAGATACTTTTTTACTTCTGACTTAAAAAGTAAAAATTTAGCGGGATGTTTTGATATAAGTTTTGCAGTATTCATTGCGATTATTCTTTTAACAGTAATAAGATGAAATATATTTTCAAATTTAATTTCAAGCTTTTTTCCAAAATATTTTGAAGAAAACATCCCTCCTGAACCTTCTTCTTCTAAAACATTATCTCCTACAATCAAGGCAAAAGGAAAGTTTAATATTGTTTCTAAATAATTATCAAAGTTTATCTTCAATTCACTAACATTAGAAATTTCTATCATTTTAAAAGATTCTTTAGCTTTGATTTCAGCTTCTTCAAACTTTTCTGATGCGATTTTTAGTTTATTTACTATTTCATCAAAATCGTCTGGATTAATATCCTTTAGAAATTCTAAATTAAAATTTCTTAATTCAGGATTATCTTTAAGAATCTTATTTAATTTTGCCTTAAATTCATTTTTATCAAAATCCATATTTACCACTCCTTCAGTGATATGTTTCATAATTGAATGATACCATAAAATTTAAAAAAAATAAATAATTTCTTTTTTTTTATTATTATAGTATAATTAATATGCAGAGTTGTTACAAGTAAATAACTAAAAATTATAAGGAGTGATTATTTTGAACTTTTATTACAACATCTCTTCTGAAACTTCAATAAACAATATTTCAAAACAAAAATTTTTTAAAGGCACAAATGGAAAGGTTGTACTTTTGCTTCATGGTTATACCGGAAGCCCTCATGATATGTCTTTTTTAGGCCATAAATTAAATAAAGAAGGATATTCTGTATTTATACCCAGATTGCCAGGTCACGGCACAAATGAAACTGATTTTTTAAACTCTAGCTGGAAAGATTGGTTAAGAACTTGTGTTGAAAGTTATATCAATT
This sequence comes from uncultured Thermotogaceae bacterium, assembly GCA_964478535.1. Taxonomy (GTDB): domain Bacteria; phylum Thermotogota; class Thermotogae; order Petrotogales; family Petrotogaceae; genus CAYZNB01. The sequence goes on along the minus strand of CAYZNB010000177.1, from coordinate 3,678 downwards.
TGAAAAATGATTATGAATCAGTTTATATTGTAGGATTATCTATGGGTGGATTATTAACGTTGTTAGTCGCTTCAAAATTTAATCCTGAAAAAATTGTTTTAGCTGCCCCGGCTATCGAAGTTTCAAATAAAATGCTAAAATTCACACCCTTTTTAAAACTTTTCGTAAAAAAACTTCAAAGAAAAAATATAGTAAATTATGAAGATGAAAACGTTCAAAAACTTAATGAATCATATTGGCAATATGATTATATTGAAAAAGCCGCTGATTTATATAAACTCAAAAAAATGGCAAAAAAAGAACTTCCAAACATTAATTCAAAAACTTTAGTAATACTTTCAAAAAAAGATGCTGCGGTACCTATGAAAGCTAAAAAAACATTAGAAAGAAATATAAATTCGGAAATTGAATTTAAAATTTTAGAAAAAAGTGCCCATGTTGTTGTTAATGATGTTGAAAGAAAGGAAGTTGCGGAAGTAATCATCGAATTTTTAAACAATTAGAGGAGGTTGAGGTTAATGAAAAAAGTAGCAATTTTTGTATTTAACCATGAAAAAATGTGTTTCATGCACGTCTTATTATATGCTCTTGAATTAAACAAGAAAAACTACGAAGTAAAATTGATAATTGAAGGAATGGCAACAAAGACTATAAAAGAGCTTTATGAAGACGGGAAATCTCATTTAGCTAAAAAATACCTTGAAGTTAAAGAAAAAAATTTAATTGAAGGAGTATGTTTGGCCTGTTCAAAAGCTACTGGGTCATATGAAGATTTAAAAAAACAAAATCTAAAATTTTTAGATGAATTGGAAGGACATCCATCATTAGAAAATTACATTTCACAAAACTACGAAATAATTTCTTTTTAACTTTTTTAAAACCAATACAGTCGGTAACCAATGTTACCGACTGTATTGGTTTTATTTTGTATAATTAAATAAATATATAGAAAAAATTTTAGGAGGTCATTTTTATGAAAAGAAAAATTATATCTATAAATGAAGATTTGTGTGATGGATGCGGAAATTGTATACCAAACTGTGATGAAGGTGCTTTACAAATAATCGACGGTAAGGCAAGACTTATAAGCGATTTATTTTGCGACGGATTAGGAGCTTGTCTTGGCAATTGTCCTACAGGTGCTATGACTCTTGAAGAAAGAGAAGCCGAACCTTACGATGAAAGAAAAGTAATGGAAACTCTCGTTGAAAAAGGTGATAATGTTATAAAAGCTCATTTAAAACACTTGAAAGAACATGGAGAATTTGATTTTTTCAATCAAGCCATAGAATATTTAAAGGAAAATAATATAGAAAACCCTTTAAATAAAGAAATGCTTCAAAAAACAAATCATTCTGGTTGTCCAGGAAAAAAAGAAGTTTCATTTAAAACTAAAAATACTTTTCAAGAATTTGACAAAATACCTTCTGCATTATCACAATGGCCTGTTCAACTTCATCTTTTAAACCCTTACGCATCATACTTTAAAAATGCCGATTTATTAATAAGTGCAGATTGTGTCGCTCATGCTTATGGAAATTTCCACAACGATTTTTTAAAAGGAAAAGTACTTGCTGTAGCATGCCCTAAACTAGACTCTAACCAAGAATCTTATATTGAAAAACTTATAACTATGATTGATGATGCAAAAATAAATACAATAACAGTTATCATTATGGAAGTTCCTTGTTGTGGCGGACTTACTTTTCTTGTTCAAAAAGCTCTTGAAATGTCTCACAGAAAAGTTCCTGTAAAAAAGATTGTTATAAGTATTCAAGGAAAAATATTATCTGAAGAATGGATATAAAAATACCGCCAAAAGGCGGTATTTTTATATCTCGTATATTTTAGAATATTTTTCTTTTACATATTTAACAAAACACGAAGAATCTATATTATTTCCTGTTATCTTTTTTACCAAATCTTGCGGCTCTAACAATTTTCCTTCTTGATGAACATTCTTTCTCATCCAATCAAGCATAGGTTTTGTTTCACCTTTTTCTAAAAGCTCCTCAAAATTTGGAATATCTTCAAGCATTTTATAATAAAGCTGTGCAGAAATCAAATTTCCTATCATATATGAAGGAAAATATCCAAAACTTCCATGCGACCAATGTACATCTTGTAAAACACCTTCCGCATCATTTTTAGGCTCGTATCCAACATATTCTTTCATTTTTTCATTCCACACTTTAGGTAAATCTTCAACTTTTATTCTATCATTTATTAACGCTTCTTCAATTTCAAATCTTAACATAATATGTAAATTATAAGTCACTTCATCAGCGTCAACTCTTATTGGCGTTCTATCAACAAAATTTATCGCTTTATAAAACTCTTCTAAAGAAATATCTTTATATTTAGGAAATAAATCTTTAATATCTGAATATAAAAATTTTAAAAAGCTGAAATTTCTACCTACTAAATTTTCCCAAAATCTTGATTGAGATTCATGAACTGCATAAGAAGCTGCACTACACAAAGCTAATTCGTTAAATTTTTCTGGAAGCCCTAATTCATACAAAGCATGACCAGCTTCATGTACCGTAGAATACAACGAATCGGTAAAATCATCTTCTCTATATCTTGTTGTAATTCTCACATCTCCCGGTGAAACTCTTAAGGTAAAAGGATGAGCTGCTTCATCAAGTCTTCCGGAATTGAAATCATAATTCATAGCTTTTAATACTTTATAAGATAATTCTTCCTGTTTAGATTTTTCAAAATTTCCATGAAGTAAAGATTTATTAGGTTTATTTTGAGAATCAAGTATTTTTTGAATAAAAGGAACAAGCTCATTTTTTAAAGTTTCAATAGTCTTTTTTACATCTTCTGTCTTCATACCTGGTTCAAACTCATCTAAAAATACATCATATTTATTTTCATTATAACCAATATATTCTGTGTATTCTTTTGCTAAACCAAGAAGTTTTTCAAGATGAGGTTGAAAAATAGCAAAATCCGATTTTTTTCTTGCTTCTGCCCATGCAGGTTGAGCTCTTGAAGTTGCTTCTGCCATTCTCATAATATAATCAACAGGAAGCTTTTTTGATTTTTCAAATTCTTTTTTCTCTAATTTAACTAATTTTTTATCCTCTTCAGATAAAGTATTAAAAATTTCTTCACTACTGAAATAATTAATAAATTCTTCCATCTCTTTTGAAACTGTCATATTAAAAATCAATTCAGAAATTGCAGCCATAGATTTTGATCTGCTCTCAATAGCATTTTCTGGTGCTTTTGTTTCTAAATCCCATGAAACAAGCCCTCTTATATTTCCTAAATAAGATATCTTCTTCAAATACTCTTTAAAATCTTCAATCTTTTTCATTACACACCTCCAAAATAATTTATTTTAGTTATTTTATAAAAACATTAAAAGTTGGTCAGTTGGTCAGCAGACAGTTGGTCAGGAAAAACAAAAAAACGTATAAATGTTTAAACGTTTAATTGGTTAAATGGTTAAACGTTTAAAATAGTGAAAAGTTAAAAGTGGCGAGTGGCACAAAAACCTGTCCACCCCGTCAACCTTCGGTTGCCACCCCTCAAGAGGGGAATTAAGTACAAATGCTTTTTTTAGTGTTTTTCCTTACCTAAAAGCTTCAATAAAAACATCAACGTTGTCATAAGTGCTGTAACGCCGTGCAGAAAACGCGTGGCTGTTACACTACATTAAAA
>CAYZNB010000176.1:0-5773 GCA_964478535.1 uncultured Thermotogaceae bacterium | reverse complement strand
CCCCTTTTCTTGCTAATAATATTGAATCTGCTCCAGTGTTGCATTGAAGATGTAAGATTTTTTTACCTTTTATGTCTCCTAATTCTTCTGAAATAAAAGGATTTAATTTGTAATTTTCATCTGCCAGTAATTTTTTAAACGTTTTATAATGTTCTTCTGATATTAATGACCACGACTCTTTATTTTTCTCTATTTCATACATGTTTTTTCCTCCTGAATTTTTATTATTTAGAATAGTTAACTATATTTATATTTTTATATATTTTAATTGCAAAATAAGCTGAAAAAAATCCAAGAATTACAAAGCTCAGTGCTTTAGTTAAAATTACCGCAATAGGTAATTCAATACCAGAGGAATATTGAAAATATGATTGAGAAACAACCATAACTCCGATATAAGCACCTAGTATCAAAATCATTTCAGCTAATATCATACCAAAGATGTTTTTTTTATGTACAAGATATAATGCAATTAAAGCTGCAGGACCTATAACTCCAATATCTAAAATATTTGTAATAGATGTGTGGTATACTTCTAAACCAATAGGTGGCCGCATATCTATAATAGATTTAATAATATCAGGTATCCAAGCAACAATTAAAGCTATTCCTGTAATTCCAAGCATTATTTTTAATCCAAAAGATTTAAAAGAAGCTTTAAACTCCAATTTTTTTCTCGATTCATAAAGTTCGGCAAGCAAAATGAGTATACTACATAAACATAAGAAAAAAAGAAAAATGTAAATAAGATGAAGCGAATTATAAAAAGCACCAAAAGTTATACTTGTTGTTTGATATAAGAATATCCCTAAAACAGACACTAAAAAAATTTTTGATTTTAAATTTTGTTTGTTTTTATAATTAATAAAACTAATAACCAAAAGAGGAATCCCTACTAATAAAATAGTTAAATCTGATCCTCTAAAAACAGGAGCAAAAAAATAGCTATCATTTGCATAAACTCCTTTTCCATATAGTTGCACTTCGTTTCCAAAAATATTTTTTGTGTCAATTGACGAATTATCGTTATGATAAAAAAGTCCTAGTCCCGATATTACAAATGATAAGACAATAATAAAACCTACAATAAAATTCATCCATTTATTAATTATATTATTTTGCATTTTATTTTTCTCCTTCAATATTTTTAATTGTTTTTACCATTCTGGTTAAGTAATCCAAAAAAATTGTTATTTCTTTTTCATTAAAATTAGTAAATAATTTTTCAAAAAATTCTTTATCTTTTAAAAAACGAGATTCCCATAATTTGTGGCATTTTTTTGTAAGTGAAACTCTTATATTTCTTTTATCTTTAGAATCTCTTTCCATAATTATTAATCCTTTTTCGTGTAATCTTTTCGAAATTTCCTTTACATTTTGATAAGATGTTCCCATTGCTTCTCCAAGATTATATAAATTAGGGGGTTCTTTAAAAAATCTTCCTAATACAGCCATAAGATACCATTGTTTCGTTGTTAAGTTAATAGATTTAAAATCTCTATCAATTATTGTTTGAAGTCTATTAGATATATAAAATAGACTTCCAAATATGTCTTTTTCTTCTTGGTTTATTTTATCTATCTTTTTTCCACCTCCTATAATTTTTAATTTGATATTTTTGAAAAAATGAAATTTATTTTAAAACCCAATAATACATAATGTGTTATGTATATTTTATATAATACATTATGTATTATATATTTGTCAAGATATAATTTTTAATTTGTATTATTATTAACAAAATGTTTTCTTTTTTTTTATAAAAAATGAATTTTTGTATTTTAATCAAGTGTGATAAAATAATATAGAATAAAACACAATAAAAATAGGAGAATACTATGAATATTATTATTAAAAGACCAAAAAAAGAAAATATAGAAGAACTAGAAAATTTATTTAAATTTACAATTGAAAATGAACTAAAAAATGAAGGGGTTATAGAACACTTTGAAGATTTAAAAAATGAAATTCGTTTAAAAATTAATCTTTTAAACAAAGATATTGAATCTAATGGAAAAGAAGCGTTTTTTCTTATTGCAGTTATTAAAAATAAAATTGTTGGAACTATAGCTTTAAGATTTCAAGATGATTTAATTGACAAATTATCTAATGGAGAATATAAAAACATTCCAGTGATAGCTGCGGCATATATTTTACCAGAGTATCAAGGTAAAGGAATAGGAAAAGCTTTACTTAATAGTATAGTTATTTCAATTATGAGTAGAAATATTCCAGAATTTTGTTTGGATAGTGGATATTCTAAGGCTCAAAAAATATGGACAAAAATTTTTGGAAATCCTGAAATTGTTGAAAAAGATTTTTGGGGCAAAGGTTATGATCATATGGTTTGGAAGGTAAAAACAAAAGATTTTAATGTGATTTTTTATGTAAAGGAGTGAAAATTATGCTAAAATCAGGGGATTTTGCAAAGAAATTTGATGTAAGCGTTGATACTGTAAGATTTTATGCAGATCAAGGCCTTCTTGTACCTGTTATTAAAAATAAAAGATTTTATTATGATTCTGACAGTGAAAAAGATATGAAATTAATTTTAAAAATGAAAGATATGCATTTTTCTTTGAATGAAATAAATATTATTTTAAAGTTTAAAAGATTTCATTTTGCCGAAAACAAAGAAACAAAAGATTTTTATATAGAATTTTTTGAAAAAAAAGAAAAAGAACTTTTAGAAATTTTAGAAAAAGCGAAAAAATCATATGATATGATTTTAGACTTTAAAAAAGAATTATTAGAAAAATATGAAAAAAAAGATGATTTTGTTCAGTTGAGTGAATTTTCTTTTAAAAAAGGTATTCCCATAGAATTTTTAAATAAATTATGTTGTGAAAAATGTCAATCAAACTTACTACTAAATAACGTGAAAATAAGTAATAATGAAATTTTAGAAGGAGATTTATGTTGTGAACATTGCGATAATATATTAAAAATTAAAGATGGGATAATATTTTTAGACTCAAAAGTAGATAATTTTGAAGGAGAAGAGAGAAAAAATAATTTAGATTCTTTTTATGTTAATTATCGTAAAAACATATCAGGAGAATTTATAAGTCCTATTTTTAGATGTGCTCGAACTTTATCCGAAGAATTAAATTCAAATTTAAAAAATGAAGACGTTATATTAGAAATGGGATCTGGATTAGGGAGTTTTATGCTAGGATTTTTAAGTTCTACATCAAAAAAGAATTTTTATTATATTGCAAATGATAATGAAATTGCTTTAGCTAAATATTCAAAAAAGCTTTATGAAGAAAACAATATAAATGTAAAAACCATTTTTATATGTGGAGACTGTAAAAAACTTCCATTAAAAAAAGAAAGTGTTAATTTCGTAATTGATTTTGTCAGTTTATACAGTTATTTTTTAAATGATATAAATTCAGATATATATTATAAATATTTAGCAAAATACTTAAAACTAGACGGCAAATTTTTATCTGCGAATCTTGCTTTCAACAAAGGAGATATAAAATTTGAAAAACAATATAAAAAAATAGAAAATTTTATGATTATAGAAAAATTAAAAGAAGAATTAATTTTTCTTAAAGAAATCAGTATAAAACATGAAGGCGGCTCAAAAGATAAAGGAGATTTTTTTGGATTTACAAACTTTAAAGAAGTTAATTATTATTCCATTATTGGAAAAAAATAAAGCAGTAAAAATTAAGGGAGGTATTTTTTATGAAATCGTTAAACGGAACAAAAACGGCTGAAAATTTATTAAAAGCTTTTGCAGGAGAATCTCAAGCAAGAAATAAGTACACTTATTATTCTTCGGTAGCAAAAAAAGAAGGGTATGTACAAATTTCAAACTTTTTTATGGAAACAGCTGACAATGAAAGAGAACATGCAAAAAGATTTTTAAAATTTTTAAATGAAAGCATGAAAGATATTCCTATAGAAATAACAGCATCTTATCCTGTTGGTTTGGGAGATACAAAATCAAATCTTTTATCGGCAGCAAATGGCGAAAACGAAGAATGGACTGAACTTTATCCAGAATTTGCTAAAATTGCAGATGAAGAAGGATTTTCAGAAATAGCAAAAGCTTTTAGAAAAATAGCGGAAGTAGAAAAACATCATGAAGCTAGATATAGAAAACTTTTACAGAATATTGAAAATGAAGAAGTATTTAAAAAGAAAGAATCTACTCATTGGAAATGTTTGAACTGTGGATACATACATGAAGGACCTCAAGCACCTGAAATTTGTCCAGCATGTGTTCATCCAAGAGGTCATTTTGAAGTTCTTGCTGAAAATTTTTAAAATAATAAAGGGGAAATTTCCCCCTTTTTTTTAAAGGAGTTATATTATGCAAAGTTTAATAAAACCATTAAAATTGAATCACGGTGATAAAGTTGCAGCGGTAAGTCTTTCATGGGGTGGAGCGGGAGACGAAGATTTAATATGGAGATATAATTTAGGTAAAAAAAGGTTAAAAGATGATTTTGGTCTTGAAGTTGTTGAAATGACAAATACTTTAAAAGGAACAGATTTTATTTATAACAATCCTCAAAAAAGAGCAGAAGATTTAATGGAAGCATTTTCAGATAAGTCTATAAAAGCTATTTTTTCATGTATAGGAGGAGATGATAGTATAAGATTACTGCCTTACATTGATTTTGAAATAATTAAAAAAAATCCAAAGATTTTTTTAGGGTATTCAGATAGCACAATAACGCATTTCATGTGTTTAAAAGCAGGAGTTTCAAGTTTTTATGGACCTTCAATTTTGGCAGAATTTGCAGAAAATGTAAAAATATTTGATTATACAAAAAAATCTATTAACAAAACACTATTTGATAATTCCGTCATAGGCGAAATAACAGCTGCAGAAGAATGGACTGGAGAGAGAATCAAATGGCTTGAAAATTATCAAAATGTTGAAAAAAAGATGTTCAAACACGAAGGATATGAATTTTTACAAGGCGAAGGGATAGTGCAAGGACATTTAATTGGTGGATGTATTGAAGTTTTAGAAATGTTGAAAGGTACGACTTTATGGCCTGAAAACAAATTTTTTAAAAATGCAATTTTATTTTTTGAAACTTCTGAAGATACACCCGACCCTTCTTATTTAACTTATTGGTTAAGAAATTATGCTGCTCAAGGAATTTTGCAAAATTCTAATGGAATCATTTTTGGTAAACCATATCAAAATAAATATTATGAAGAATATAAACAAGTTATTAAAAATGTTATTGTAAAAGAATATGGATTAAAAAATATCCCTATCATATTAAATATGAATTTTGGACATACTGAACCGATGGTTACAATTCCTTACGGAGCTTTAGCAGAAATAAATTGTGATTTAAAAACTTTTTCTATAATTGAATCAGGGGTATTATAAAAAATAATTCTATGTATTTTTTGTGAGTTTGATACTTTAGAAAAATTGTAGCAAATTGGATTAAAATAAACCACTCACTCACAAGAGTGACATAAGCAGAAATTTGGTTAATTGATTAGGAAAAATATTTTAATAATAACCTTTTTTTGATTTTAATGTAGTGTAACAGCCACGCTGAACTTTGCACGGCGTTACAGCACAGGCAAAAACATTCATCTTTTGCGTTAAACAATGGTTAAACGATGGTTAAACGATTGCTCAACTACCGTTCAACTATCGTTCCCAAGGAGGCACGGCGTTACAGTACATATGACAACGTTGATCAATAGAAAATTGATCAGAAATAACGCTAAAACAAGCATTTGTAATTAATTCCCCTCTTGAGGGGTGGCAACCGAAGGT
>CAYZNB010000175.1:0-5856 GCA_964478535.1 uncultured Thermotogaceae bacterium | reverse complement strand
TTTTTTCATCTATTGCTTTATATACAGTTTTTAAATCATTTGCAAATTCTTTTTTGTCTTTATGTTCCCGTCTTTTAGCAATTCTTTCGCTATTTCACTATACTTTCCAGCTTCTTTTTTTCTTTTTGCCATCTTTTTTCCCTCCTTTGGTTTTATTCTAACACCAAATTCAGGTTTTTTTACTCTTTTTTTTCATCTTACACATTATATTGTACACTCTCAAAACAGAAGATATGGCAAAAAAAATACTAGATGTATTAGAAATAAAAGAACCTTCATCGTTTATGCCGTTGAAAACATTCAATAAAAAAATAGAAAAAGCTTAAAATGCTTATTTAGAGAAGATAAAAGAAGTTTGTAGTGGAAAAGGTGTTTTTTAACACCAACTTGTTTTTGCTTTATAATAAGCATTTTATTAGTTTTTCATTTTTCCAACTGACAAATCCAGGAGTTTTTTATGGTGCTAAAGGCACAGTAGAAGAGGTTATGGGACAATTTTTTCAAATGATGTCAAATCAAGGTTCCTCATGCAGTAGTTGTTCAGGTTGTGGTGATGATTCTGAAGATGGTTGTTGCGGTTGTTAAAAAATAATTTAAAGTGTGCTTAAATGCACACTTTTTTTTATAAAAAACAAATGTAAAGTTTTAAAATGATTTATTTCGTTCAAAAATTTAAAATTTACTTAATGGTAATTGACTCAAATTAGATAGTATGATATATTTTCATTAAACAGAATAATATTAGGCTAGGCTAACAATTAATTATATGCTTAATTAAATTAAGGAGATTATAAATGGCTGTTATTCAATCTTTAGTTGCTAAATTTGAAAAAAATTACAATAAAAGTAAATTTTTTTTCAACATGTATGCAAATCAATATAAAAATATATTGAACAATGAAATTAAACTTGGTAATATTTCAAAAAAAGATAGAGTCTTAAATATTGGGTGTGGTGGTATGCCTTTTACTGCAATATTTTTATCCGAAATGACTGGTGCTGAAATTATTGCCATTGATCACGATGAAGAAGCTGTAAAAAAAGCATCTGAATTTGTTTCGAGAAACAATATAAAAAATATCTCCATAATTTGTTCTAAAGGTCAAAATATTAACGAAATTTCTTTTAACAAGGCTTTAGTTGCACTTCAAGCTTTTCCAAAAGTTGATATATTAAACAATTTATTAAAAATATCTGAGAAAGGTTCTCGTCTTATTTTTAGACAGCCTCGCAATATATTCAAAGGCAATTATGATTTTTTAGATGAAAAAACAGCAGATTCTTTCGTTAAACAAAAAATGATTACTTTTAACAAGTCTCTTCTTTATATAGTGAGGTGATTTATGAAGAAAAAAACTTTTTTATCATTATCTATTCTTATTATAATTTTAATCTTTTTTTTCAAATTTAATGGCTTAGAAGATCTTATAGATTCTTTTAAACATTTAAAAGTTGAACATTATATTTTTTTAACTTTGCTCCAATTGTTAACGATTTCACTTACTACTTATCAATGGGTTTTTTTGGTTAATAAAACAGGAAAAATTTCTTTTTTTAAAATGCTTCAAATAAATTTAGCCGGAACATTCGTTGAAAGTGTTACACCTTCTTCAAGATTTGGAGGGGAAGGTGCTAAAGTTTTTCTATTAAAAAAAAGCACTGAATTAAATTATACTCAAATTGCTTCTAAAATGATTTTATTAAAATTTGTAATGCTTTTCCCTTTTATGTGTATGACTCTTTTGTTTTTTTTAATTTCTTTGTTTAATTATAAACTACCAAATTTTATATATTTATCGTTTTTAGGAATTTTTATATTTTTTTCTGTTTTATTTTTTTTAGCAAAAAAAAGCAAATTAAAAGAAAGTAATTCTGAAAAGGCTCATGCAAATTTTATAGTTAAATTTATTGATAAAACTTTTACATTTTTCTCAGAATCATGTGAAAAAGCTAAAAAAATCTTAACTAAAAAAGAGATTATTTATTTAATGCTTATTTCATCTTTTGTATGGTTTTTATATCCAGTAAAATTCTTTTTAGTTTCAAATATACTTGGTTTTGAAATTCCTTTTGGGTTAGTTGTTTTAGCTACTTTTTCTGCATATACCGTTAGTATTATGCCTGTAACTCCTGGTGGAGTAGGAACTTTTGAAGCTTCGATGGCGTTAATTTTTTCTATAAATGGATTGATTTTTTCTTCCGGGGTTAGTATTTCAATTTTAGCAAGAACATTTACTTTTTGGCTACCTCTTTTTTTATCGATATTAGCGTCATTCACATTATTATTTCCAAATATTAAGAACAATAAAAAATTGAAAAAGGAGTTTAAAAATGCAAACTAAATCTATAAATTACGAAAAATCAAAAGATCTGCAAAAGAAAAAAGTTTCTATTTTAAAAAGGTTACTGTGCTTTATAAAAGATATTGAAAAAACAGGTAATAAAAATTATTTATTCGGGAAAATATATCATAAGATTTTTTATACGAGTATGATAAACAAAGAAATAAAATTAGGAAATATTTCCGAAAATTCTAAGGTTCTTCATATTGGAAGTGGTCCTTTTCCAATGACTGCTATTCAACTTATTGAAAAAAATATAAAAATTGATTGTGTAGATAATGATTTAAATGCTATTGAATGCTCAAAGGTTTTGCTTAAAAAAATCCCTAATAATCATTTAGTGCAAATTATTCATTGCGATGGAAAAAACATTGATTATTCAAAATATGACGTAATAATTTTATCTTTACACGTCACACCAAAAGATATTATAATCAAAAATATTTTAAATAGTGTAGAATCCGGAACAGCTATTGTTTATAGAAATCCAAGAAGTTGGCTGAATAAATTTTATCCGAAATATTATCCTAAAAAGGGTTTTGGTAAAATTGAAAAAGTTAGGCAAACTTTTGGAAAAGAAAGTGTTGTACTATATAAATAATTTTGGAGGTAATTAGTTATGAAAAAAGTTATTATTTTTTTATTTTGTCTTGTATCTTTATCCTTTTTTGCTTATAAAATAGATGTTGTAACTGAACAATATCCTCCTTTCAGTTATGAAAAAGATGGCGTTGTTGGCGGAATTTCAACAGAAATTGTTCAAGCCGTTCTAGAAGAGTTGCGAATAGAATCAAAAATAGAAACTTCAAGATGGTCTACTGCTTACAGAAAAGCTCAAAAAAACGCAAATGTTCTTTTATACTCAATTGGTCGAACTTCCGAAAGAGAAAACCTATTTCACTGGATTGGCGTAGTTGCTCCTTTTGATATTTATTTTTATTCGTTGTCTAATAGGTCTGATATAACTATTGAATCAATGGATGATTTAAAAAAATATAGTATAGGTGTTGTAAAAGGAGATATGAGAGACCAGTTTTTTAAAATTAATAAAGGGTTTAATATAAAACGATATAAAGACAGCCAAGCTATAATAAAAGATCTTGTTGCTGGAAAAATTGATTTGATGCCTGCGGCTGAATTAAATTTCCCATATATTGTAGATCATTTCGGATATGCAGATGATCAATTTGAAAAACTATTTTTATTCGAAGAATTAAGCGAGGAAGGTCTTTATATGGCTTTTGGTAACAAAACTTCAATTGATATTGTAAATGACTTTAAAAACGCTTTGAATTCTATAAAAGAAAAAGGTATATACGATAAAATAATAAATTCTTATTTAACAAAATAAAAATTTGGAGGGCAATCATGACAGTTAATTCAAAAAATTTTATTAATTCAAATTCCATTAACACTAAATCAAAAAAAATTGATTATTTAACTTTAGAAAATTTATCGAAAGGTGATAGTGCATACATTGATATAGTTCCTGAAAATTTACTTTTAGCTCCTTTAGGTATAAGATCAGGAAAAATAGCAAAACTCGAAGCAAAACAACCTTTTAAAGGGCCTATAGTAATTTCAATTGAAGGTAGAAAAGTTGCAATTAGCAGACATATCGCAAATAAAATTAGCGTATCAATTGGTGATAAAAATTGAGCTGCCACGACACCAATACAACTATTAACAATGATTTAAAAAGAGTTTTATTGATAGGACCTCCTAATGTTGGAAAATCCGTTATTTTTAATAGATTAACAGGAATTCATGTAAGTATAGCAAATTATGCAGGAACTACCGTTGAATATTTTGCAGGCAAAACAAAATTAAACAATGAAGAAGTTGAAATAATCGATGTACCTGGAACTTATTCACTTGATGCCACTAATCAAGCAGAAAAAATTGCTATAGATATGTTGAATGAAAAACCAAATACTGTCGTTTGCGTTTTAGATGCAAACAATATTGAAAGTAGTATTTATTTACTTCTACAAGTTCTTGAAAAAAACATTCCAACAATCGCGGTTTTAAATAGAATAGATATCGCTGAAAAAAAACATAAACAATTAAATATTGATTATTTAAAAAGAGAATTAAATATAGATATTTTACCTTGTATTGCAATAAAAAATATAGGTATTGAAAAAATAAAAAATGAAATTAGTAACCTTTTAAAATCTAATCTTATTTTTAAAAAGAAAAATAATCTTGAGCCTTCGTGGAAAAACGCAGAGGAATTAACTAAAAACTTTTTAACTATAAACAATGATGAAATAAAATTATCTAAAAAGGAAATTTGGGAAGAAAGACTTATAAAACCTTTTCCAGGAATCCCTATTGCTTTAGGAGTATTAATTTTAACTTTTGGCTTTGTAATTGGAATCGGTATGTTTTTAAGAAACTTTCTTCTTTTACCTTTTTTTAGGGGATTAATTTTTCCTCATATGATAGCGGGTTTACAATCAATAATTCCTGAAGGAATTGTATTAAATATTCTTATTGGAGAATATGGTTTTCTTATAAAAGGTATAGAGTGGCCTATTACTTTAGTTCTTCCTTACGTATTATCTTTTTATGCTGCATTTAGTTTCTTGGAAGACAGCGGTTATTTACCAAGATTGGGTATTTTATTAGATGGTATTTTCAATAAAATAGGATTATCTGGCACGAATATAATACCTATATTATTAGGATATGGTTGTGCCATTCCCGCAATAACTTCTACAAGAGCTATGAACACTTACAAAGAAAGAGTGATAGTTTCAACAATGATTTCATTGTCAATTCCATGTATTTCTCAAACGGGTGCCTTTATTTCTTTGTTATCTACACAGTCTATAATGGAGGCCACTGAAAAAGCCCAAGATAAAAGCAAATAAAAAGCAACAAACAGTTAACATGAAAAGGTTAAAGAAAAAGGTTAAAAAGCTCATTTAATAAGGGAAATAGTAGACAAAAAGAGAAAAATGTGATATAATATAAGTATATATAAGTATAAAGGGGATGGGAAAATGTTATATCATTATGAAACCTTAAAAATGAGTTCGTATATAGGATTATATGAAAAAATAATACCAAAAGATAATTTATTGAGAAGGATAAAAGAAATGGTAAGTTTTGAATTTGTGTATGAAGAATTAGAAAATAACTATAGTAAAATAAATGGAAGAAAAGCATATAATCCGATATTGATGTTTAAATATTTATTATTAAAAGCAATGTATAATCTATCGGATAAAGATTTAGTAGAAAGATCAAGATATGATATGTCATTTAAATACTTTTTAGGATTATTACCAGAAGAAGAAGTAATAGAAGCAAGTTCATTAACGAAGTTTAGAAAGCAGAAATTAAAAGGTATTGAAATATTAGATATGCTAATAAACAAATCAGTAGAGATAGCCATAGAAAAAGGAGTAATAAAAAGTGGAACAGTAATAATAGATGCAACACATACAAGATCAAGATATAATAAAAAAAATCCTGTAGAGATATTAAAAGAAACATCAAAAGC
>CAYZNB010000174.1:0-5871 GCA_964478535.1 uncultured Thermotogaceae bacterium | reverse complement strand
GGGTAAGTTAAATTATCTGGTAAAGTATCAAATAATCCTATTTTTTCAATTTCCGTTTCTGGCAATTTTCCAATTACATTTATTTCAGCAAAAAATATTTTTCCATAATCTTTAATTCCTTCTTTTTCTACTGAGTAAATAAATAACGGAATTAAATGAAAATCTGATGCTCCAGTTTCTTCAAATAATTCTCTTTTTGCACAATCAAAAATATTTTCATCTTTCTCTCGATGTCCACCGGGTATTTCCCAAGTATCTCTTTTTTTATGCTTTACATATACCCATTTGTTATTAAATTTTGAAAAGATAACAGCATATTTTAAATCTTCATTTTTGAAAGGTTTTTCGTCATAATAGAATTCTACCTTCATTTGATTCCTCCCTTTTATATTTAATTAATTGATTAAAAATTAAAATTAAATTTTATCTATTAAAAAAATTATTACATAATAAATATCATAATATATATTCTTTTAAAATACAAGAAAATGGTTTAAAATTATTTGTTTTATTCAAAAAAAAAGATATAATAGTATTGTAATCAAAAACTTATAACTATTATTGACGAGGTAAAAATATGATTTTTGAATATTCAATTAACTTTGATAAAGTTGAAAAAGAAAATAAAAAAATTATTTCAAGAGTTGCTGTAAGGGCTGTTATTATAAAAAATAATGATATTTTAATGGTTAAAACTATCAAAGGTGATTATAAATTTCCTGGTGGTGGAGTTTCAAAAAATGAAAATTTTGAAGAAGCTTTAAAAAGAGAAGTTCTTGAAGAAACCGGATTTAAAATAATTAATATTAAAGAAAAATTAGGAATTATTGATGAAATAAAAAAAGATATTTTTGAAAAAGAAGCTGTTTTTGAGATGAAATCAATTTATTATTTATGCGATATAAGTGAATGTCAATATGAACAAAATTTAGATGAATATGAAAAAATATTAGATTTTTCTCCTGTATGGATTAATTTTAAAACCGCTTTACATGAAAATTTAGAACTTTTAAATTTTGAAAATAATGATATTAATCCATGGGTAAAAAGAGAAATTTTCGTATTAAAAAAAATTTGTAAACATTTTAAAAGTGAGGATAAAAAAGATGAAGGATAATTACTTAGATTATTTTGATTCTCCAATTGGTATAATAGAAATAAAAGCTTCTGAGAATTATTTGTTATCTTTAACATTTAATACGATTTTATATGAAAAAAACATAATTAAGAATGATATAACAAAAAAAACTTTTTCACAATTAGAAGAATATTTCAAAGGATTAAGAAGAGAGTTTGAACTACCTATACTTTTAGATGGTACAGATTTTCAAAAAAAAGTATGGAATTCGTTGATGAAAATTCCATATGGCAAAACATGCAGTTACAAAGATATTTCACAAAATATTGGAAATATAAATGCTTCAAGAGCCGTTGGAAATGCTAATAATAAAAATAAAATTCCAATTGTAATCCCATGTCATAGAGTTATTGGAAAAAATAATTCGTTAATAGGATATGCAGCTGGATTAAATATAAAAAAATGGCTTTTAGATTTCGAAAATTCTAATTCGTAGGAGGTCAAAATATGCTTAATGAAGGTCAAAAGGCTCCGGATTTCACCTTGAAAAACGAACAAAACCAAGATGTTAGTTTGAAAGATTTTAAAGGAAAAAAAGTTGTATTATATTTCTATCCAAAAGATAACACTCCGGGCTGCACAAAAGAAGCTTGTAGTTTTAGGGATGTGTATGACGAAATATTAGCAGCCGGAGCAGTTGTAATTGGTATTAGTAAAGATAAAACATCTTCTCATGAAAAATTTATTTTAAAATTTAATTTGCCATTTCATCTTTTAAGTGATCCTGAAAATACGGTTATAGAAAAATATGGAGTTTGGCAAGAAAAAAAGATGTATGGAAAAACTTATATGGGTATAGTAAGATCGACTTATATCATTGATGAAAATGGAATTATTTTAAAAGTATTTCCTAAAGTTAAACCAGATCAACATGGAAAAGAAGTTTTAGA
Organism: uncultured Thermotogaceae bacterium; assembly: GCA_964478535.1. Classification (GTDB taxonomy): domain Bacteria; phylum Thermotogota; class Thermotogae; order Petrotogales; family Petrotogaceae; genus CAYZNB01. The sequence continues at coordinate 3,843 of CAYZNB010000174.1, read as the reverse complement.
ATTATTAAGATAGCTTTCTATATTTTCTATAACTGTAGTTTTTGATTGTTCAACAACTTTAATTTTAGCTGTTTCGGCAGCTAAATGAGCATTTTTTCCCAATGGAGGAGCTATAATTATATTTACTCCTTTTTCTGCTAAAAGCTGTATAGCTTTTGGGCCTGAGCCATGTTCACTATCTATAGGGTTTTCTAAAAATTCAACATCTTTAGTTTTCAAATCATAAATCACAAAGAACTTTGCTCTTGCAAATCTTTCATCAACTAACGAATTAATATTTTTTTCCTTTGCACATAATGATATTTTCAATTTTTTTCACCTCTTATTATTTTTAATACTTTTTTTGAAATTAGTAAAATTTCTTTTGACGAACTACTAACATATTTTGTAATTGGATTTTTTTCATTTGTTGCTTTCATAATATTTTTATCGAAAGGAATCTTACCTAAAATTTCTATATTTTCGTTTTTACAAAAATCTTCTATATATTTTGTGTTTTCAGCATTTATATCATATTTATTTATAACTATTCCAAACTCTCTTTTAAAATGTTTTGCAGTATCAATAATCCTTTTTAAATCATGTATACCAGATATTGAGGGTTCAGTTACGATAACTACATAACTTACTCCAGTAATTGATGATGTTGCGGGACATCCAATTCCAGGAGAACCATCAATTATAACAATTTCATGATTTTCTTCTTTTGCAATTTTATTTGCAAGCTTTCTTACTTCAGCTACTAATCCACCAGAAGTTTCTTCACCCGGTTCTAAATTTGCATGAATTAAAAACGTGTTTTCTCTAGAAGATTTATAATATTCTCCTGCTCTGTTATCAATTAATTCAATTGCTCCAACTGGACAATTTATTACACATCTTCCACAACCTTCGCAAGAAAATTCGTCTATTAAAAATTCTGAGTTCTTTTCTGTAATAGCTTCAAATTTACATAAAGTTTTACATTTACCACAAGATATACATTTTTCACTGTTTAATACTGCTTTTTTTCCTCCATAATAATCATATTGTTTTTCTAACTTTGTATCAAATAATAAAAATAAATTTGAAGCATCTACATCACAATCTACTCCTATAGAATTATTGAATAAATCAATAAATGATGCAGATAATGTTGTTTTACCAGTACCGCCCTTTCCAGAAACAACTGCTATTTGTTTAAACATTGTAAACACCAACTTTTTCTGCTATTTCTTCAAATATTTTTTTATATTTTTCATTTTCAGAAATTAATTCACTTTTTGAATATATTTTAGCTATCTCATTTGAAAAAGGAATTTTTTGAATTACTTTTAAATTTTTTTCTTTTATGAATTGATTCATCTCTTTATACTCATATTCACTTTCATACTTATTTATAACAATGGCGTGTTCAATTTCCATAAGAGAAACTATTTCTTGAACTGCTTTTAAATCATGAAGACCAAAAGGAGTAGGTTCAGTAACTAATAATGCAAAATCAACATTCTTTAATGTTTCAACAACAGAACACGAAGCGCCTGGAGGAGAATCTAAAATTTGAATATCTAAATTTTTTGAAAAATGTTTTAATTTTTTTATTATTTTAACTCCTGAAGGTTTTCCAATATTAAGAACGCCCTCACCAAAGTTAATGTTCTTATATGCACCGTACTTAATTATTCCTATATCTTTTTCTTCAGTTTTTATAGCATTTACTGGACATACATCACTACAAACGCTACAGCCATGACAAAGTGTTTCAAATACAAGAGTTCCTGTTGGAAAACTATTTATAGCTCCAAATTGACATTTTTGAGCACAAATACCACATTTATTACATATTTCATTATCTACTAATGGAATATCTAAATTTACTTTTACTTCTTTTTCAAATTTTATATTAAAAAATAAGGAACTATTAGGTTCTTCTACATCACAATCAAGCAATTCAACATGTTTTCTTTCTTTTATAACATTCGCAAGATTTGTTGAAATTAAGGTTTTACCTGTTCCTCCTTTTCCACTTAATACAGCTATTTTCAATTATTTTCTCCTCCATCCATTACATTAATTAATAAAAAATTTTTTAATCATTTTGATTTAATCTGTCATTCAACATTTTTATTTCTTTTTCTAAAAAATCCTTTTTTCTTTTCAGGAATTCATTTTCATCATAATTTAAAAAACATAAATTTCTGTTTTTAAAATTTCTTTGATTAAAAAAAGAATTTCTTCTGTTTCTGCCCCTTCCAAAAAAACATCTTCTTCCTGAAAAAGCTCTATTTCCATTATTCTCTCTTTCACTAACTTTTTCATTTAATAACCATACTGGTCCTCTTCCATCTCCGTAAGGCATAATGCCACCTCCTAATTTTATATATATGCATTATTATTATATATGTTTTTTGCATATATATAAAATGTTATCTAGAGCTTTTATAAATCATTATAATTAATTAAAGATAAATAAAACGAATTAAAGTTTTAAATCATAAAATTAAACGATTAGAAAAAATTCTAACCGTTTAAATTATTTATTTTACTAATAAACTTTTCTATATTTAATTTCAAATGAATCATTTCTACTTTTATATCTTCTAAATATTTTTTACCTGATAAAGTTATCTTATAAATTTTTTTAGGTGGTGAAGAGGATGTATCCCAGTCAAATTCAATCATTCCTGTTGTTTCTAAATCTGCAAGAAATCTATATATTCTTCCTTTATTAGAAATCCCTGGAAGGTCTATCCCGTATTCAATTAATTTTTCTGCTATTTTATAACCATGAGAAGGTTCTTCAGCTATTATTAAAAGCATATACGCATTTAACAACCACCCTTTCCCATGAAAACCTCCGCCTCTTTTTCCATTTCTCGGCATCATCACACCTCAATGTCCGTTGTGATGATGTTTATCTTGAACTTCATATTCTTTATCTTCCACATTTCCTTTTATATATTCTTCTACAATTTCCTTTACAGAACCCGAAGCACCTCTATAAATTTGAATGCCTAAATCCGAAAAAAATTGTATAGCTCTTCCACCTATTCCTCTTACAACCATAACATCAACATTATTTTCTTTCATAAAATATGGAATTTGTCCTGGTTCATGTGTTTCTGCCATAGGATTTTCTATTACATTAATTTCATAATTTCCATCATTTATTTCAGCAAAAGCGAAATAATCAGCATGACCAAAATGTTCTGAAATCGGACTTTGATCTCCTTTGTTTTCTAATACTGGAATTGCTAATTTCATTTTAAAACACCTCCTAATTTTATATATATCATTATTTATTATATATGTTTTTATTATATATGTCAAGAAATTTTTGTAATTTTTATAAGAAAAGTGATTCTATATATCTTTTTGTGGAGTTTTACTTAGAAATTTTTAATAAATTATTATTAAAAAAACTTTAAATTAATTTCTCTTTTGATTATTTAGAGAAGATTTTAATGTAGTGCAACAACCACGACGAACTTTGCACAGCGTTACAGAACTTATGGCAACATTGATATTTTATAGATAATTTATGGAAAATCATAAATCTATTTTTTTATATTCGGTGATAGTTCTAATAATTTGAAATGAAAAAGCAAAAACATTAAACTTTTATAATAACGAAGTGCTAAACATCAGATAAAATTATTAGTTGGAGAGCAGAAAGTTGGTCAGTTGAATAGGAAATACATTAAAAATTTCAAAACTGTTTTTAGAAAAGCTTTTCCTTTCAACTTTTAGGCTTTATATGATTTTCCTGACCAACTGACTATAAATTATTATGAACCACTTTTTTTACATAGAACCAGAAAAGTCTATCAAAATTTTGATAGACTTTTAATAATTTTATTTTTC
>CAYZNB010000173.1:0-5961 GCA_964478535.1 uncultured Thermotogaceae bacterium | reverse complement strand
CAAAACGCGTGGCTGTTACACTACATAAAACCTTTTATGGCTTTTTCTTTAAATTGTTTTTATTTCCAACCAAAGGCTGACGGGGTGGACAGTTTTTTTATTTGCAACATTTTCGCTTTCTCAATATAATTATACCATAAACTAATACAATTGTTTTTTATATTTTTACATGTTAAAACATTTTCTGTATCAGCATTTTACTTCATTATCGTTTCAAGATTTTAAAATTTTTATGTTAATAATTCTTAAAATATATAAAATAGCTTTTTTACATATTAAAAATATTAATGATTTATTGTATAATATTACAGTAAGTAAAAAAAATATAATACACGAAGGAGAAGCGGACTAATAAAAACTTAAAAATACTACTAATTTATATAAGATTTTCATTCAATCCAATTCTTAAAATAGCTTTTAATTCCTCTCAAGAGGGTAATTAACTTTAAATGCTTGTTTTATCGTTATTCCTGACCAACTGTCTGCTGATTAACTGACTAACGTTGTCATAAATGCTGTAACGCCGCACAAAATTCAACGTGACTGTTAAGCTTCATTAGAACATAAAAAAATGGAGGGTTATAAATTGAAAACTTTATTCGATTTAAGAATTAATAAAGATTATGATTTAATTAAAAATATTCAATCTCTTTATAAGGAACCTTTAAAAGTTGTTAATTTTGAAAAGGATTCTATTTCATCTTGTATTGGTTGTTGGAGTTGTTGGCTTAAAACTCCTGGAAAGTGTGTAATGAATGATAAAATGACTGAAATTTATTCTGATTATGTTAATAGCGATACCGTAATTTTATTAATGGATACTGCACAGGGTTTTATAAATTATCAGGCAAAAGCATTTTTAGATAGAACAATTCCACATTATCATCCTTATATAGAGTTAGTAAATGGTGAATGCCATCATTTTGCCAGATATGATTCTTATCCGGATATGGTGTTTTATTTCAATACAGAAGGTTTAAATAATGAAGAAGAGCAAGTCATTGAAGATTATTTATATCGTACAGCTTTTCATTTTAAATCAAAAGCTTATCGTATTGTAATTAATGAATTTGTTAATTTAAAATTGCTTAAATCAAGAAAAGCAAAAAATAAAACATTGCAATTTGAATCAACTGATTCTATAGAAAAATTAATTATTTATAACGGTTCTCCGAGAAGAAGCGGGAGTAATTCTTCTCTTATATTAAAAACAGTTTCTAAAGTTCTTGGCGATAAAGTTGAAATACGCGATTTAAAATTAACAGATAAATGGAATGATTGGGCAAATGCGTTTAAAAGTGAAAAAAATGTTATGTTTTTTATGCCTTTGTATGTTCATGCAATGCCTTCTCATGTGATGAAATTTATAGAAAAGCTTGAAGTTTCTGATGGAAATATTAGTTTTTTTGTTCAATCAGGTTTTCCTGAAAGTAGCCAATCTTATTTTCTTGAAGCGTATTTTGAACAATTAGCTTTAAGATTAAATAGGGGTTATCTTGGTTCTGTAATTAAAGGTGGTGTTGAAAGTTTAAGAATGAGACCTCCTGAATCTCAAGAAAAAATGATTATGCCTTTAGTAAAAGTTATTGAAGATTTGATTTTTAACGGAAAATTTAATAAATCTGATTTGCAAAAACTTGCAATTCCTGTAAAATTTGGAGTTGTTATAAGAATTCTTATTAAAATGATGAGTAAAAAAATGTTAAATTCTTTTTGGGATAATCAACTTAAATCAAATAATGCTTACGAAAAAAGGTTTGATCGTCCTTACTTATTTAAATAAAATTGATTTATATCTTCTATATTTTAGACTTTTTCTATTATATAGAAGATTTATTTTTTATTCTTCAAAAATTAAAGAAAATATGGTAATATAATACGTGTAACGAACAAAAAACAAATGAGGTATTTTATATGTTGAAAAAAAATGGAATTGATAAAATTGTAGATTTTATAAGATCTGGAGAAAAAGATAATAGATTTCATAAAATTGGTGTTGAGATTGAGCATTTTTTAGTGAATGAATATGATTACACTTTAATTGATTATTATGGAGATTTTGGAATTCAAAATATTTTATATGAGCTTTCAAAAATGGGTTACAATAAAATTTATGAAAATGAACATTTAATTGGTTTAGAAAATGAGTATTTATCTATTTCTTTAGAACCAGGGGGACAGTTTGAAGTTAGTATTAAACCTTTTTATGATTTGAAAAAAATTGAAGAAATATATTTAAATTTTGAAAAAGAAATGAATTCAATTATTTCTTCAAAACATATAAAGATGATTAACATAGGTTATTTACCTAATAATTCAATCAATGAGATTAAGTTTCTTCCTAAAAAAAGGTATGAAATGATGTCAAATTATTTCTTAACCAAAGGTAAATATGCACATAATATGATGAAAGGTACTGCTTCTATTCAGGTTATAATTGATTATGAAGATGAAAATGATTTTATAAAAAAATTTAGAGTTGCAAATTTTTTAAGTCCTTTATTTTATTTAATAACTGATAATTCTCCTATTTTTGAGAAAAGTTATTACAATTCAAATTCTCTTAGAAGCACGATTTGGCAAAATACTGATAACGAAAGATGTGGTATAGTTGAGAATTCTTTGAATAAAATCTTTGATTATTCAGATTATGCTAATTATATTTTGAATGTATGTCCTATTTTTTATCTTATTAATAATGATTATAAAATTTCTTATAATAAAAAGGTGATAGAGCTTATTGATGAATTAGATAAAAAAGAGGAAATTTATCATTTGATGACGATGGTTTTTCCAGAGGTAAGAGTAAAAAATTATATTGAAATAAGAACGTCTGATACTTTACCTTATCCATATAATTTAGGTTATTTTTCTTTTATAAAAGGGATATTTTATAATGAAAATCTTTTGAATAAGATTTATGATATTTCTTTAGATTTTAAAGACAAAGATTTAAATTTTACTATGAACGATATTCAAAAAAATGGTTTTGAGGCTTGTTTTTATAATTTTAATATGAATAGTTTTATGAATTTTTTGTTTGAAGAATCTTATTTGATTTTGAATGAGGAAGAAAAGAAATCTTTAAAGAAATTTGCGGAATTATCATTAAATAAAAAGAATTTATCAATAATGTATAAGGAGAAAAGATTATGCGGTTGTTCGAAGAATACAGACAAAATTTAATAAATAATAAGCAATTATATTTAAAGGATTATGACGTTGTTATAAAAAAAATGAATGAATCTCCTGCAAAGTATAAAGGGAGACCTATTGATTTTTTGTATCAACCTTTTTTTGTTTCACAAAAAGATAAAAAGAATTTTGAGGATTTACTTGATGTATTAAACGGTATTTTGAATAAAGTTACTGAAGAATATTTGAGAAATAAAGAATTTAGAAAAATTTTTGGTTTTTCTGATTTGCTTGAAAAATTGATTTTAAAAGATCCGGGTTATAAATATAATTTTCCTATAGGTAGATTTGATATTTTCTACCATCTGAATGGTGATTTTCAATTTTGTGAATTGAACACAGATGGTTCTTCTGCTATGACAGAGGTTAGAGAGCTTCAAAATGCTTTTGAAAATGCTCAATTTGTTAAAGATTTAAGTTTGGAAGGGCATTTAAAAGGTTTTGAATTATTTAACAGTTGGGTTGATTGTCTAACAAGTAATTATCACGAGTTTTCAATGTCTAAAGAAAAGCCAAATGTAGCTATTGTTGATTGGATTGATAAAGAGCCACCTTCAGAATTTATTGAGTTTAAAAAAGTTTTTGAAAAGAATGGTATTAATACTGTAATTGCAGATCCCAGAGAATTGGTTTATAAAAATAATAAATTATATTTTAAAGATTTTAGAATAGATTGTATTTACAGACGTTTAGTTACTTTTGAAGTAGTTGAAAGAGCTGATGAAATAAAAGATTTTATAAATGCTTATTTAAATGGCGATGTTTGTGTTGTTGGAGGTTTTAGATCTCAAATTCCTCACAACAAAAAGATTTTTTCTATTTTACATAATGAAAAAGAAATTTCTTTTTTAAATGAATCTGAAAGAGCGTTTATTGAAAAACATATTCCTTATACTGTAGAATTCGATAAAAATAATAGTGATTTAATTGAAAAAGCTAAAAAAAATAAAGATTTGTTTGTTTTAAAACCTGTTGATAAATACGCATCATATGGTGTTAAGATTGGAAAAGATTTTACTCAAAATGAATGGGATGATTTTATAAATAATGTAAATGATGATTATTTATTACAGAAACTTTGTAGCATTCCTAAAATTGATATGGCAATGTTTAAAAATAATGAGTTTGTATTTGAAAAAAATAATTATATAATAGGGTTGTTTGTTTATAATGAAAAACTTAATGGTGTTTACGTGAGAACGGGCAGAAAAAATATTATAGGAAGTGTCGCAGAATGTTTTACAATTCCTGCTTTTATAGTAGAATAAAAAATTGATGTGGAGGTTTTTTATTTATGGATAATACAATCATTTTCTTCGATATTAATGGTACTATAATTAAAAGAGATTCAAGAACTGATATTCCTTACTCAAAAGCAATAGATGGATTTTTGAATATAAAAAATGGAATGGATGGTGTCAACACTTCGGCAAGATCTGATAAAGATGTTTTTATGGAAGTTCTTCATAAAAATAATAAAGAATTTTCTAACGATCTTTGGGAAGGTTTTTTAAAGGGTTATGAAGAAAAACTTGAAGAATTTAAAAATACTGATGTTTGGAGATTAAATGTAGATGCTGATAAATATATAAAAAAATTGTACGATAAAGGTTATGCATTATCTTTAATTACAGGAGAATTATCGATTGGGGCAAAATATAAACTTGAAAAGATTGGTGTTTGGAAATATTTCAAAACAGGTGGTTTTGGAGAAGATGCTTTAAAAAGGTTTTCTATAGCGGATTCAGCTTTAAAAAAAGCTGAAGATTTATATAATAAAAAGTTTTCTCAAATTTATGTTATTGGGGATACTATTTTAGATATAAAAACTGCCAGACATTTAAAAGGAAAGATTATTTCTATTACTACTGGTTCAAATTCAAAAGAAGAGTTGGAAGAACATAATCCTGATTGGATTATTGAGAAGTTTTCTGATATTAATTTTGAATTATAATAAGAGGTGAAAAATGTATTTTCTTTATCATTATTATGAAAGCGAACGTAAACCTTTTATGAATTTATCCGAATTATCTTTTGATAATGCGAAAGATATATTAGAAGATTTAAAAAATACAAATCCTGCATTTTTTGATTTGAAAGAAGTCGGAACAGACTGGTTTTTAAATAGACGAAAATATTTAGAAGAAAAAATAAGAGATCTTTTTATAAAAAAAGGTGGTGCTCCAAAATCAAAAGTACCTCATTATATGTCTTTAGGAGAAAGTGATTATTTAAAAGAATGGTTTATTAATCCATCATTTGTAAAAATCCCTATCGAAGAGTTTAATGTTGATACATTATCATTTTGCTATGGGGATGTATTTCCAACTTTTAGCGATTCTTTTGATGATGGAAAAGAATATAGAAAACAAGTTTATACTTTTGATGAAATTAAGGAGATAATTAAAAAATATGGATATCCTCAGGAGTGGAATAAAAACGGAGAAAATGGCCCTGAAAGATATATTGAAGTCCATGTTTGGTGTAATGAAGTAATAAGTGATTTTAAATAATAGATTCTATGAAATATTTGTGGGTTTAATACTTTAGAAAGTTGCTTAAGAAAAACATTTTCACATTAACCGTTTTTTGTTTTTAATGTAGTGTAACAGCCACGCTGCACTTTGCACGGCGTTACAGCACTTATGACAATGTTGGTATTTTATAGTTGGTATAAGGAAATTAATTAAAACTAAATGCTTATAATAATGAAAATGAAGTAGTAAATATTGGATAAAATAAACGCGAACAAGATCAAATTTTCTA
>CAYZNB010000172.1:0-5991 GCA_964478535.1 uncultured Thermotogaceae bacterium | reverse complement strand
TTTAATATTTATAAGTTTCAACTTTTTATAATTACCCACAAAATTCTTCATAGAAACCTTTTAAATATTTCTTCTTTTATTTAATTTTAAGTATGAAATGGTAAAAAAAGTTAAGCATTAAAAAAACGGAGCATAAATGCTCCGTAAAAAAGTTAGGGGATTTAACTTAAGGGGGATAGAATAAATCTATCTTCAAAAATTATTATATCAGTTGATTATTAAATTCTTGTTTTTTTAAAATTAAGTTTACGAAATCGTATGTTAAAAGTATTTTTAATTAAGTTATCGTAATCTTACGGTTAATTATACTCGTAGTAATTATAAATTAAAATAATGTAAATTATATAATAATAAAATGATTAATTAATAGCAAAAAATTTTTTTTATAATTTTAAAAATTTTGGTTTTATTATTAAATTTTAGAGAGATAATTAAAGTTATAAATTTTTCTTGAAAAATAATTTTTTTTTGAGTATAATCTTATGTATAATTACAATAAACGGAGGTGTGTTTTAATGAAAAAAATGGTAGTAACTTTAGTTCTTGCATTGGTATTAGTTTTATCGGTTGTGGTTATTTCTGATACTCAGGTTAATCCCGGAAGAAATTATAAAGTGGGTTTTGTTAATTTGGAACAAGCTGTAGAAAATTATTATAAATGGACAGATTTGAATGAAAAATATTTAAATGATCTTCAATTTTATCAAACAAGGATAAAAAGAATGGAAGAAGATTTTGTTCAATTTCAATCAACAAATCCGTCTCAGGAAGATTTACAGAAAAGATATATGGAAATTCAAACAAGAATTAATGAAATGCAGACAGCCCTTCAGTCTGAATATTCTAAAAAAACTGATGAAGTAATTATGGAAGTTCAGATGATTGTTTCAAATTTTGCTCAGGAAAATAATTATGATTTAGTTGTATATGAAGCAGGAACAGTTTATGCAAGTGATTTTGTAAATATAACAGATACGATTATACAAATTTTGAAAAAATAATATGGATGAAATCATTGTAAAATGTGAAAAAATATATAAAAAATATGGTAGAAAAGTAGTTTTAAATCATGTTGATTTTGAGGCAAAAAAAGGAAAAGTAACAGGAATATTAGGGCCAAATGGTGCAGGTAAAACTACTTTGTTTAAGTCAATATTGGGTTTAGTTGTACCTAATAGAGGTGAAATTTTCCTTGAAGGAAACAAAATAACTCATTTACCTATATTTAGAAGGTCTCTTAGAGGAATGGGATATCTTCCTCAAGAGCCTTCTGTTTTTAGAAATCTTAGTGTTAAAGATAATTTATATATGGTTGCAGATTTACTGAAAATAAAAAACAAAGAGGAAAAAATAAATAATATTGCTGAAGATTTTGGTATAGCGGAATTGTTTTCACAAGTTTCTAATTCTCTTTCTGGAGGAGAGCAGAGAAGACTAGAATTTGCGAGAACGCTTTTAATAGATCCAAAACTTATACTTCTTGATGAACCTTTTGTGGGGATTGATCCTATTACTGTAAAGGATATTCAGAAAATTATAAGAATTCTTGCAAATAGAGGGATATCTGTAATAGTTACTGATCATAATGTGGACGAAATAGCAGATGTTGTTGACATTTTATATGTGGTACATAAGGGAAATATTATTGCATCGGGTTCTCCAAAGGAAGTTTTAGAAGAAAAAGAAGTAAAAGATAATTATTTAGGATGGTAAAAATATGAATATAGGGGTTATTGGGTATTCGGGAGATGTTGATAACGAACCTGTTAAAGGTATTAAAGAGATTTGTATTAATCTAGGCAAGGAACTAGCTAAAAATGGTTGGACTATTTTTAATGGTGGAAGAGATGGTATTATGGATCTTGTTTCTGAAGGAGCTAAAGAATTTCAGGGAAAAGTGATAGGTATTCTTCCTTATGAAGAAAACGGGAATGAATTTTTAGATTATCATATAAAAACAGGTTTGGATTTTTCTATGAGGTCTTATGTATTAGTTAAATCAGTTGATGTTGTTATAAGTGTGGGTGGTGAAATAGGTACAGCGATTGAAATATTAGGTGCTTATGCTAATTATAAACCAGTTATACTGTTCAGAAATACAGGTGGTTGGACTGATAGAATAGCAGAGGTTCTTATAGAAGATAAGTATCTTGATAACAGAAAAATGGCTTGTGTTTATAGTGTTTATTCAATTGATGAGATGATATCTTTATTAAAAAAAATTGGAGATGATAAAAATGAATTATTCTCTTCTAAAAAATAAAAAAGTTTTGTTATGTGTTAGTAGCGGTATAGCGATTTATAAAGCTATTGATTTATGTTCTAGATTTAGGAAAAATGGAGTAGATTTGACAGTTTTAATGACAAAAGATGCAGAAAAATTAGTTTCTAAGACGGTTTTTCAAGCAGTTGGAAAATGTAAAGTATATACGGATATTTATGAACTTGAAGGTGGTTGGATTCCTCATACTGATTTGAGTTTGGAAGCAGATGTTCTTATAGTTGCTCCAGCAACGTCTAATACAATTGCAAAGATAACAGTCGGCATTTCAGATAATTTAGTTACTGCAGCTTGTCTTGCTTTCAATAAAAAAGAAAGAATAATCGTTCCCACTATGAATATAAGAATGTACGAAAATGAAATTACTCAAAGTAATATTGATACTCTTAAAAAAAGAGGTTGGTTTGTTATGGAGCCTGAAGAAGGGCATCTTGCTTGTGGAGAAGTTGGAAAAGGCAGGTATCCTGAAAATGAAAATATATTGGATTTTATTGAATATGCTATTTCTAAAAAAGATTTTAAAGGCAAAAAAGTACTCATAACAGCGGGTCCTACGATAGAAGAAATTGATCCTGTTAGGTATATCAGTAATTATTCGAGTGGTAAAATGGGGTATGAAATTGCGAGAGAGTTTTCTAAAAGAGGGGCAGATGTAAGTCTTGTATCAGGAAATACTCATTTAAAACTTCCATATATGGTAAAAGATTTTGTTGAGGTTAAATCAACAGAGAATATGTTTGAAGCTGTAATTGAAAGGGTTAAAGAAATGGATATAATTGTTTTAAGTGCAGCAGTTTCTGATTTTGTGCCAGTTAATATAGAAAGTAAAAAAATAAAAAAAGATAAAAAGGAAGATTTTGATCTCAAACTTAAAAAAAATACAGATATAGCTTTTGAAATATCTAAAATAAAAAAAGATAACCAAATTGTTGTTGGTTTTGCTGCCGAAACAAATGATTTAATTGTTAACGCAAAAAATAAATTAAATAAGAAAAAATTTGATATAATTGTGGCTAATGATGTATCTAGAAAAGATATAGGTTTTTCAAGTGATTTTAACGAAATAAATGTAATTACTAAGGAGGATGAATATAATTTTGAAAAATCTTCTAAAAAAGTTATTTCTTCTAATATTTGTGATTTTATCAGTAGTTATTTGGACAAATGATTATACTTTATATGTAAATAGATATAATTCTTCAGAAAGAACATTATTTCTAACTTTAAGAAGTAATTTTTTAGCAGGAGAATCGGCTCCTGAAATTAATATTTTTGATGGTGTTCACAGAAGAAATATAAAAACAAATAGATTATCATTATCTACGTATGAAATTGTTCTTGAAATAAGAAATTTTGTTGGGAAAAATATATCTATTTATGTTAGTAGTAAAGATATTAACGGAATCAATAAAGTTGGTATATTTGAAAATTTTATAAATGTTCAAAATTTTAATCCTGTAGTTGATGTGAGTATAGTGACTGCAAAGACAGAAAATGGAAATGAAATATTTATAGATTATAAATCAAATGTTCAGCTTGATTTTTTTCAGGTTAAAACACAAAACAATAAATTTTTTAATCCGGAGCAATTTAAAAAATATTTATATGAATTAGAAGAGGGAGTACATAAATTTTATTTTGGATTTAAAAATATTTATAACACAACTTTTGAAATAGAAAAAAATATTTTAAAAATAAAAGATGTGGTGATTACAGAAAATGTAATTTCTCCTATAAACACACAAAATCTCAATGGGTTTCATATTGTTAGAGCGGGAGAGAGTATTTATAATATTGCGAAACAATATAATGTAAGTCCTGGGGATATAGTAAGTATAAATAATATAAAAGATCCTTCAAGAATATTTGTAGGACAAGTTTTATATATTGGAAATATTAATTATGCACAAAGTCCTATACATATTGAAATAAATTTGTCTGAAAATAGATTAGATCTTTTTTATAGTGGGGAAATACTAAAATCTTATATAGTTGCAGTTGGAAGAAGTGATGCAACTCCTCCAGGTTATTATAAAATATATTATAAAGAAAAAGATCCAGCATTATATTGGAAAGGAGAATATATAGCTCCTGGTTCTATAATAAATGGTGTAGGCACGAGATGGTTGCAACTTTCAAATCCTCAATACGGAATACATGGGACAACAAAACCTTGGGAAATAGGGAAAAGAATTTCTCACGGATGTATAAGAATGTTCAATTTTGATGTTGAAGAATTAGATTTTATAGCTTCTCTTGGTACAGAAGTTTACGTATATTAAAATGGCTAAAGAATATATTATTCCAATTTTCATTCCGCATGGAGGATGTAAAAAGGTTTGTGTTTTTTGTAATGAATTTTCAGCTACTGGATTTAAAGAATTTCCAGATGAAAAAAAATTAGACGATATTTTTAATTATTATATATCTTTTTATAAAAAGGCTAAAAAAATATATATAGCTTTTTATGGTTCTACATTTACAGGGTTAGAAATTGATATTATGAAAAAGTATCTTGATTGGGCGGAAAATAAAGTTAATAACAATACAAAAATTAATGGAATACGTTTTTCTACATCTCCAGAAGAAATAAATGAAGAAAAAGTTTGTGTTTTAAAAAAATATACTATAAATTTGATTGAACTTGGTGTTCAGTCATTTTTTAATGAAATTTTGGAAAAAGCGGAAAGAAATCATAATTTAAATGATGTATATAACAGTTTTCACTTTTTAGAAAAATATAATATCAATTATGGATTACATCTTATGACAGGTCTTCCTGATTCAAATTATGAAAAAGATTTACAATCAGCAATTATAGCTTCAAAAATTGGTATAAGTACTTTAAGAATACATCAAACAGTAATATTAAAAAATACTTTACTCGAAAAACTGTATTATGATGGTGATTATATTCCGCGAGAGTTAGATGTAGAAGTTGATTTAATTTCAAAAATGGTTATTATAAATGAAAAAGAAGATAAAAAAATTTTGAGAATAGGTTTTTGTCTTTATGGAGAACAAAAAAAACAAATTGTTGCAGGTCCTTATCATGATAATTTTGGACAGTTAGTAAAAACAAAAATATATGAAAAAATTTTAAAATTAAATTTTGAAAAAATGTATATTCCAAAAACATACAAAAGTGAATTTTTAGGTTTTAACAAATTAAATGAAAAATATTTTAATGATAAAGTTCAATTTTTTGATAAAGAATATTTTATTTTTGACGATGAAAAACTTATTTTTTCAGAACTTATAAAAAAGATATAAAAGTTGATTAGGAAAAACATTTTGATAATTACAGTTTTTTGATTTTAATGTAGTGTAACAGCCACGCGTTTTCTGCACGGCGTTACAGCACTTATGACAACGTTGGTATTTTTATAGTTGGTCAAGAAATAACGCTAAAAAAATCTTCAGTCTTTAATTTCCCTCTTGAGGGGTGGCAACCGAAGATTGACGGGGCGGACAGGTTTTTGTAAATTTTTATAATGAATTAGTTGGAAAGTAGAAAGTTGGAAAGGAAAAGCGAGTGCTTATAATAATGAATTTGTAAATATTGGATAAAATTATTAGTTGGTTAGTTGGAAAGAAAAAGCGTTAAAAGCGAATGCTTATAATAATGAAGTGGTAAATATGAATAAAATAAACGCGAACAAGATCAAATTTTCTAAAAAACAAATTTCGCTCGGTCAAAACTTGCTAAA
>CAYZNB010000171.1:0-6092 GCA_964478535.1 uncultured Thermotogaceae bacterium | reverse complement strand
TTATTATGAGGTGAGAATTGTGAAAGATAAATTATTATTAAACGATTGGAAGTTAAAATCTTCAAAAGAGTTATCTGTTGGTGGAGAAAAAATAACTTCGGTTAATTTTAAATCTGATGAATGGTTAGATGCTGTTGTTCCAGGTACTGTAGTTGCATCTTTAGTAAAAAACGGAGTATTAAAAGATCCCTATTATGATAAAAATATTTTAGAAATGCCTGGTTATAAGCATGGTAAAAACACTCTTTTTTCAAATCATTATATGCCAGATGATAGTCCTTTTAGAAAAAGTTGGTGGTATAGAACAGAATTCATTCTTCCAAATAATTTTGAAAATAAAAATTTATTTATTGAATTTAAAGGAATTAATTATAAAGCAGATATATGGATTAATAGAAAAAGAATAGCAAGTTTTTCTGAAGTAGCTGGATCTTATAACAGATATCGTTTTGATATTTCTGAAAAAGTTAATTTTGATAAAAAAAATGTTTTAGCAGTAGAGGTTTTTGCACCTCAACCAGATGATCTCGCAATTACCTTTGTTGATTGGAATCCTGTTCCACCAGATGATTCAATGGGTTTATGGCAGCCTGTAGAAATAGGCAGTTACGATACGATATCTCTGAAAAATACTTTTGTTAAAAGCGAAATTTCGGAAGATAGAAAAAAAGCTGATTTAACAATTATTACAGAAGTATCAAACAGTTCTTCAGAAGATAAAGAGTTCTCTTTAAACGGAGAGATAAAAAAAGAAAATTATTTTGTTCAATTTAACAAAAAGCTGTTAATTCCTGCAAAAACAACATTAGATTTAACTTTAAATTCTGAAGAACTCAAAGAATTAGAAATTTTAAATCCCGATTTGTGGTGGCCTTATCACATGGGAGCACAAAATTTGTATACTCTCAAATTAGCCGCAAAATCGTGTTGTGAAAAAGAAAATTATTCTCATGAAGAAATAACTTTTGGTATTAGAAAAATTGAATCTCATCTTAACGAGTTTGAAGCAAGAACTTTTAAAATAAATGGAGAAGAAATTCAATTAAGAGGAGCCGGATGGACTGTTGATTTGCTTTTAAGACATTCAAAAAATCAAGATGAAATAGATATAAATTATCTTAAAAATATGAATTTCAATACTGTAAGACTTGAAGGTAAACTTGCCACAGATTATTTTTGGGATTTATGTAACAAAGAAGGCATTTTAGTTATTGCAGGTTGGCCGTGTTGTAATCATTGGGAAAAATGGGAAGATTGGAAAAAAGATGATTTGTCGGTTTCTTTAAAATCATTGAAATCTCAATTAATTCGGTTAAGAAAAAATCCATCCTTTGCGGCATGGTTTTACGGAAGCGATTTTCCACCTCCTTTTGAAATTGAAAGAGAATATTTAAAAATAATTGATGAAACTAAAGTTGATATTCCGATGGTTTCTAGTGCCGCAGATAAAGAAAGCAAAATTACTGGAAAACCGGGAGTTAAAATGTCAGGGCCATATAATTATGTGCCTCCACAATATTGGTATGACGATGAAATGCCAGGAAAAGCTGAAAATTTCAACACAGAAACAGGTCCAGATATGTGTCTTCCTGATTATGATAGTTTAGAAAAATTTTTATCTGATGAAGAATTATCAATTGGAAGCAAAGGTTGGAATATTCATGCTGGATTATCTGAATTTTGTAATACAGAATTTATAGATAAAGTAATAAAAGGAAGATTTTCTAATTATGAAAATGATCTTAAAGATGTCAAAAAATATATACGAGCTTCTCATTTTTTAGGATATAATTCTTGGCGAGCTATGTTTGAATCTCATCTGGTGAATTGGCCTGAAGCTACTGGAGTTATTGGTTGGATGTTAAACAGTTCATGGCCTTCAATTATTTGGCAATTGTATGATTATTATAATTTACCTAATGGAGCTTTTTATGGAAGTAAAAAGGGTTGCGAATTATTACATTTGATTTATAATTATAATGATAAAAATATTTATTTGTCTAATCATTCTTATGATGAAAAAAAAGCGCTTAAATCAGAAATATATTTATATGATTCTAATTTTAATAAGATTTTTGAAAAAGAAATTTTTGTTGAAAAAATTGATAAATTATCTAACTTAAAAATAGAAAATCTCATAGACAAAATAGAGTTATTAAAAAATGACGGCGGACTTTTATTCTTATCATTGAAAGATTCAAATAATGAAATTATAAGTAAAAATGATTATTGTTTCATTGCCGGTGAAGATATTTATGATATGGAAAATACAAGAATATGGTATAGTAAACCGTTAAAGGAATTTGGAAACTATAATTTTATAATTGAAAATGATGATAATACCAATCTTTTAAAAGCTGAAATATTAGAATCTATAAATGAAAATGATGAAAACATTTCTTTGAATGTACGTTTAGAAAATAATGGAGATAAACCAAAAATTTTCAATCAAATAAAATTATACACAAAATCTAATAAAAGAATTTCTCCAATTTATATGAATGATAATTTTGTTAGCCTGAGAGAAAAAGAAACAGCTCATATAAAAGTACATATATTATTAAAGGAACTATCAGAAAAATTAAGAGAAGATATATTAAAAGGGGATTTTAATATAGAAATTGAACCATTGAATTTCTAAGATTATCTGCTAATTCAAAATGGCGGCTAATTAAAATTGGATGTTTTTTATGCAGTCATTAAATGACTGCTTTTTTTACTTAAAATACTAAGGAGGCTAAAGTATGGAAAAATATAAAGAGTCGACACTTTCAATTGCTGAAAGAGTAAATGATTTAATCAAAAGAATGACATTAGAAGAAAAAGTAGGACAAATGTGTCAAGTAGATGGTAGAAACGATACTGAAAACTGGGTTTACAATAAACATATAGGTTCTTTCTTGCATGTAACAGGAGATGATATTTTCAAAATTCAAAAGATGGCTTCAGAAACAAGATTGGGAATCCCCATATTATTTGGAATAGATGCGATTCATGGTCACGCATTTCATAGTGGAGCAACTGTATTTCCTACACAACTTGCAATGTCTTCAAGTTGGAACCCAAATTTGTTAGAAAAAGTAGCTGAAGTTACTGCCAAAGAAGTTTCTTTAACGGGAATGCATTGGACTTTTTCACCCGTATTATGTATTGCAAGAGATGTTCGTTGGGGTAGAGTGGATGAAACTTTTGGAGAAGATCCTTATTTAATTTCTATTTTAGGAAAATCTATGGTAAAAGGGTATCAAGGAGATGACCTTTCAGACGAATACAGAGTTATGGCTTGTGCAAAACATTATGCAGCTTTAGGAGAAACTCAGGGTGGAAGAGATTCTTCAGAAGCAGATGTATCGGAAAGAAAGTTGAGAAGTATATTTTTACCCCCTTTTAAAACAGCTGTTGAAGAAGGTTGTGCTACAATAATGGCAGCTTATGAAGCGATTGATGGTGTTCCTTCTTCTGCAAACAAATTATTATTAAAAAAGATTTTAAAAGAAGAGTGGGGATTTAAAGGATTTGTTGTAACTGATTGGAATAATGTAGGATTGATGATAACACATCAAAAAATTACTCCTTCTTATAAAGAAGCTTCTAAATTAGCTATAGAAGCAGGTAACGATATGATTATGTCGACTCCATCTTTTTATGAAAATGCTATAAATCTCGCAAAAGAAGGATTAGTTGATGAAAAACTTATAGATGAATCGTGCAAAAAAATATTAGAATATAAATTTAAATTAGGTTTATTTGATAAAAAAAGATTTTTTGACAAAGAAGAAGCTTCTAAAATTATTGGATGTAAAGAACATAAGAAATTATCGTATGAAGCCGCATTGGAATCTATAGTTCTTCTTGAAAATAACAATAAAACACTGCCTTTATCAAAAAAAATTAAAAAAATTGCAGTTATAGGACCTAATGCAGACAACGTTCAATCTCAATTAGGTGATTGGTCTTTTGGAACTAGAGAACACCCTGAAATTCCGACTTTAGATTATCATCCTGAATATGATATAAGCTCAATAGTGACGATTTTAGAAGGAATCAAAAGAATAGGCGAAAAAAATAACATTGAAATCAAATATGAAAAAGGATGCGATGTAATAAACGAAAATAATCATAATATAGAAGAAGCCGTAAAAATTGCTAAAGATTGCGAAGCTATCGTATTAGTTTTAGGAGATACTAATACTTTATATGGAGAGTTTAGAGATAGAATAAACACTAATTTAACTGGAGCACAAGAATTACTTTTCGAAGAATTAAGAAAATTAAACATCCCCCTTATTGTAGTTCTGTTGAATGGAAAACCTTTGATGATATCAAAAATTAAAGAGAATGCCAATGCTATTTTAGAAGCTTGGAATCCAGGGAATGAAGGAGGAAATGCTGTTGCTTCTATTTTATTTGGAGATTATAATCCTTTAGGAAAATTAACTATGTCGTTTCCAAAACATATTGGTCAACAACCTACATTTTATAACCAAATGCCAGGATGGCATGGTGGACGATATATTGAAATGACTGCTGAACCACTTTACCCTTTTGGTTATGGTCTTTCATATACAAAATATGAGTATTCGAATTTAAGAGTCGAGAAAAAATCATCTAATTCTGAACAAGAATTAAAAGTTTCTGTAGACATTAAAAATATTGGAGATATAAAAGGGACTGAAATAGTTCAAGTATATGTTAATGATGTTTATTCTTCAGTGACAACGCCTGTAAAAGAATTAAAAGGATTTGAAAGAGTTTATTTGAATCCAGAAGAAATTAAAACTGTAAAAATTATTATTCCGATCAATTCTTTAAGCTTAATTAATCAATATAATCAAGAGGTTGTAGAAAAAGGTGAATTTGAAATAATGGTTGGAAGTTCGTCAAAAGATTGCGATCTATTAAAAACTACAATTGAAATTTAAACTCTTGAAAGTTGGGTAGGAAAAATTTATAATGATTCGATAAAATTAATATTCCTGTCCAACTTTCTTTTTTCTACTTTCTTTTATATATGTTTATATCAATATCTCCATAATTTCTTGTTTCTTCTAAAAATATATTTTTTAATTCAATATCACAATTTTCATGTTTAGATTTTTCTAAAATCAAATAGCAATTTTCATTAAAAATCATGAAATTTTCATCCATTATTGAAAGAAATTCATTACAGAAATTCAAATTAAACGGTGGATCGGCAAAAATTATATCGAAAGATTTTTTTTCATTAACTAATTCTAAAACCGCTGCTCTATAATCTTTTTTTATAACATTAATTTTTTCATCAATATTTAACTTTTTTATATTTGATTTGATAGTCATAACAGCCTTTGAAGAAGCTTCTATTATTGTAGAGTCTGAAGCGTCATTACTAATAGCTTCGAAAGAAAAACTACCACTTCCACCAAAAATTTCTAAAACTTTACAATCTGAAAAATCAAAAATATTTGCAAGTGTTCTTCTTAATTGTGCTGGAGTATAACGTGTATTTTTTGAATTTACAGTATCAAATGATAAACCTCTTAAATAACCTGTTTCAATTTTTAACGACATAATTTCCTCCTATCTGAAACAAAAATCAATTTTTATAAAGCTTTTATAAAATCAAGTTTTTCTGAATATCTTAAATGCATTTCTTTTTTTAACAAAGGGTAATTTTTAAGTTCAGCATCTTCTTTAATTATATTTTCAATTTCTTTTTTCACATTTTCTACCATTTCTAAATCAGTTGTTATATCAAAAAAAACAAAATCTGCAAATCCATGTTGTTTAACTCCGAAAAATTTCCCTGGTCCACGCCATTTTAAATCTATTTCTGAAACTTTAAAACCATCTGATGTTGAAGCAAATTCATTTATTTTAGTTTTAGATTCTTCTGAAATACTTTTATCTACAGTTAAAAAACAATATGATTGTTTATTACTTCTTCCTACTCTTCCTCTCAATTGATGCAGTTGAGAAAGCCCAAACCTATCAGCGTGTTCTATTACCATAACCGTTGCATTTGGAATATCAACTCCAACTTCGATAACTGTCGTAGAAACAAGTATGTTAATTTCACCAGATACAAATTTTTCCATAATTTCATTTTTTTC
>CAYZNB010000170.1:0-6094 GCA_964478535.1 uncultured Thermotogaceae bacterium | reverse complement strand
CTTTTTTATTCTATTAAAATTTTTTCTTTCTTCTCTTAAGTTTACGACATAGCTTCAAGAGGGGAATTGATCCAAAGTCTTTTTTATAATGTTTTGATGGTAAATATGAATGAAATAATGTAGCGAGCAATTGAGAATTTTCGTTAAAAAAACAATTGAGCGGATAAAAAAACACGTAAGAAAATAGCATGTCTGAGCGTAGCGAGTTTGCTATTTTTAGTGTTTTTTTTCAGAGCGAAATTTGTTTTTTAGAAAATTTGATCTTGTGAGCGATTTATTTTATCCAATATTTACTACTTTATTATTATATGGGTTTATTGTTTTTCCTAAAACTATCTAATAAAATACCAAAGTTATCATAAGTGCTGTAAAGCCGTGCAGAATTCAGCGTGGCTGTTACACTACATTTAAAAGCGAAAAAAATGAAGCTAAAAATTGTTTTTCCTTCCAACATTATACTTTTCGCTTTACAAAACTTTTAATTCTCTATTTTTAAAAATAACTTGTTTCAAACCAATTTTATCAATCATATTTAAGGCTTTATCAAAGTTTGCGTATATGTCTTTTTCAAAATGAGCATCAGAACCTATAGTTACATATTTGCCACCCATTTTTTTATATTGAGAATAAATACGGTATAAATTTTGAATATGTTTTTCGTCTTTAAATCTTCTTGTATTTATTTCAAGAATTATTTCATTTTTTATAATAGTTTTTAATATTTCATCTATTATATTTTTGAAATCTTCATAATAAATTTCTTTATCTTCATAAATCGAATATCTTGCAATATAATCTATATGACCAAGTGAATCAATAAAATTATGACTTTTGACACAATCTAAAATATTTTCAAAATATCTTTCATAAGATTGTTTTTTAGTTTTTCCTTCATAACAATCTTTGCTAAAAATATCTATATTATCTACAAAGTGTACAGAACCTAAAACATAATCAAAATCATAATCATCATTAATTTTTTTGTTTCCTTCAGCACAATTATTTTTTAACCCTAATTCTATCCCTAATAAAAAATTATCATTTCTTATTTTGGAGTAAGTTTTAAAATATTGATCTATATCGAATATAAACTTGTTTTTTTTAGGAAAATCTAAATCATAATGTTCTGTAATTGTTATTCCAATATTTAATTCCTTAGCTTTTTTTATTAAAGCCGCTGTTGTTGTTTGTGAGTCTGTTGAAAAATCTCCATGTACGTGACTATCATATTTCAAGAAATTATGCCTCCCTGTTTGAATAAATATAAATTGATGTTATAACTAGTATTGCGGATAATACTATAGTGAATATTATTGTTGAAATAGAGTTTGAAAAAGTTTCAACACCTCTTAAAATATTTGCAGAATAACCCCCTAAACTCATGGGGGAATATTTTGATAAAAATTTTATCGGTAAAGAGATTATTGAAAAAGTAAAATAAAAAGCAACTGTCATTGCACCTGAAATTATGGGCGAATTAAAAATAGTACTCATAGATATTGTAACTATCAACAAGAATAATAACCCAATCAAATTTAACAATGAAGCTTGAAAAGCTAATGAATAATTTATGCTTTCAAAAAGTACTGTTGTGTATAAAAGACACGCTAAAAATGATATAAAGTAAGATGCGATAATTAAGATAGAAGATGCAGTTATTTTAGATAAAACAAAATCACTTTTTTTTACGTTTTTTATTAAAACTAAAGTATCTGTTCCTTTAGATTTTTCATCTGAAACTATTCCCATAAATACAAGTATTATAGCTATGAATATTATCTGATCCATATTTTTAAAAAATTGATCAAAAGAATCAATCCACGTCATTTCAGGTAATGCAAAAGGCATTTCTTCCATAACAGAAGCAAATATTTCTGGCATATATTTTGTTATTAAAGGACTTAAAAATCCAAAAAATAAAAATATTAATGGTATTACTAAAATCTTACTCGTTTTGAATATTTCAATCAATTCTTTTTTTAATAGTATTTTAAATGTCATTTTTTATTCACCAACTTCACAAAGATATCTTCTAAAGAGGGTTCTGATTTTTTTTGGCTTATTAAACCGCATTTTGAAAAAAACAATATTTTTGGTATTTCTTCATACATCAACTCTTCATTTAAAAGAACCATTTTAATATTATTTTTATTCACTTCTAAATTTTTTATGTTTGGATTTGATTTTATTCTGTTAAAAAGGTCTTCATTTGTATTTGTTAATTCCATTTCTAAAACAGTATCTCCAAATTTTTTTCTTAAATTAGGAATAGAATCGTCTACGATCAATTTTCCTTTATTTAAAATAACAGCTCTGTTACAGACTCTTTCGACGTCAGATAAAATATGAGTAGAAAAAAATACAGTAACTTTTTCTTTAAAAGATAAAATCGTATCTAATACTTCTTTTCTTCCAAGAGGATCTAAAGCGGAAGTCGGTTCATCAAGAAAAACTATTTCAGGTGAATTTATCAAAGCTTGCGCAAGACCTAACCTTTGTTTCATCCCTCTAGAATAACCGCCAATTTTTTGTTTTACTCCTTTTAATCCAACAAGCTCTATCAGTTCTTCTATTTTTAGTTTTAATTCTTTTGATTCAATATGGAATAATTCTCCAGAAAATTGTAAAAATTCTTTAGCTGTCATCCATTTGTAAAAATTTGGAACATCTGGAAGATATCCAATTTTACTTAAATATTTATTTTTATCTTTTAAACTTTCTCCTAAAATAGAAATTCTTCCAGACGTAGGTTTTATTAATCCCAAAATCATTTTTATCGTAGTTGTTTTTCCTGCTCCGTTAGGTCCTAAAAAACCAAAAACATTACCTTTTTCAATTTTTAAGGTTAAGTTATCTACAGCGGTCGTTTCTTTAAATTTTTTTGATAAATTTTCTATTTCAATACAATACATCATAACACCTACTCTTCTTTTTGATCAAAATTTTTTGAAAAGACTAGATAAATTACAGGACCTATTATATTAATAAATATAATAATGAGAGTCCATATTATTTTAAAGTTTTTTTCTAAGATCCTTTTTTTAAATAAATCGTACAAACTGAAAAAAACTAATATAACATGAATAATGATAATAGGTAGCGCTAATAGAATGATTACATTCATTTTCTTGCCCCCTTTTAAGTATTTAATTAAATTGTATCAGTATAAGAAAGCTTTTGTCAAATGAAAAATTTTAGAATAAAGTTTATTAAAATGACAACAATCAATGCAGGAAGAAAATTTCCGGCTTTTATGTCTTTTATTTTTAAAATTCTCAAAGCAAGAGCAATCACTATAGCTCCACCAACACTGGTGAAATCATTTAAATAGTAAGAATCCATTAAAAAACTTAATTTTGAAGATAAAGTAACGAATAATCCTTGTACTAAAAAAATACTGGCAGCGGAAAACAATACCCCTTTTCCGTAAAATGAGGCAAGAATAATTGCAGAAATAAAATCAAGTAGAGATTTGAGATAAATTAAAGAGTTATCGCCTAAAACTCCAGCGTTTATACAACCAATTACTGTAACAGGTCCTACTAAAAATAAAACTGTAGCAGCTATAAAACCTTTTACAAAAGTAGTTTCTGATTTTGATTTTTCTATTTTATTAGCAATTTTCCCAATTTTATCTTCAATTTTTATTCCTTCGCCTATTAACCCACCTAAAGCCATTGAAGATAACACTACTAAAAAATTATTTGCTTCTAAACCCATAGATATCCCTATAAGAGCTGTTACTATTCCTACACTTTGAAATAAAATATCTTGAAACCTTTCTGATATATTTTTTTTTAATAACAAACCAATTAATGCTCCTGCAATTACGGCAAAAGTATTTGTTATTACAGATATATTCAACATTTTCTTTTTCTCCCGTAAAAAATTTAAAAAACTATTCTTAAATAACGAATACCATCATCTGTATAAATTGCTAAATATTGATTATCAATAAATTTTATCTCGAAGTAATCAGCATTAATATTTTCTAAATATTTTTCATAAATTATTTCGAAATCACTGTTAATTCCTATAAGATAATCGTGTAAGATAAAAAACATATATTTTTCATTTAAAATTGCCAAATTAGATCCGTTAAAATTTATGTCGTTCTTTTTAAATTTATTGAATAAATAATTTTCATTTATATTAGTAGATTTTATAACCTCGCCATCTTTTATTTTGAAAAGAACATTTCTTATAAAAATATATAAATAATCATTTTCATCTACTACTAAATCAAAAATTCTTTGTTGAGAATAGTTAGGAAATATGTCGTTAATATATACTTCCCATAAAATATTTCCTTCGGGACATATCGAAAAGATTCTATTGTTTAACTCTAAAAAATATACTTTTTCATTAAATTCATTTATTTTAGGATAATTAGTAAATTGATTGTGTATTTCAATTGTTTTTAAAACATTTAAATTAGAATCAAGAATAGTAAAATGATTTGTACTTAGTATATAAATATTTGTTCCATAAAAAACTTTTATAAAAACACTATTTAAATTTTTTGTTTTTAAAAAAAAGTTATTTTCAATATCGTACACTCTGAAAGTACTAGCGGTTTTTTGGAAAATTAACAATTTGTTTTCTATTTTAATAGTTATTAAATGAGATCCAGATGTGTTTTTTAATAAAGTTGTTTTTTCGAAAGTATTTAAATTAAGTTTTATAAAATCGTTATAATGCTGAATAAAAATATGATCATCAAACAGATGATATTCTAGGCTAAAAAGATTATTATCCAAAAAATCTGTCAAGAAACCTTTTCGATCAAAATTATATATTTTTGAACTCTGATCAATAAAAAATAAATTGTTTTCATTATTTAAAGGCGAAGCTCTAAAATTTTCTTTTGTTTGGACAAAAAAAACATTCGGTATTTCAAATCCTATAATTTCATCTAAATAAATTTTTAAATTATTTTCAATAATAATTTTTTCGGAGTCATACTTTAAAAATTTATTCGTAAAAAAAACTCCATTTTTAGTATAGATTTTATAATTTTTTGAATAAGATTCATCAAAAATTGCGAAATCTAATGATTGGCTCAAATTATAAAAAGAATTTATTTTTATAAAAGGAATTGCAAAATCTTGATCTTGACAAATTTTAAGTTCATAACCGTTAAAATAAATATTTGGAGAAAAAATAAAAGAATTATTCATGAAATGAATTATATATCCATCGTCTGTTTTTTTAAAGAAATTCAAAGAATTAAAATTAATTTTCAAATTTCCTATAGAAGTATTAATAATTGTATTTTCTTCTTTATCAATAACAATATTATCAAAAAAAATAACGGAATCCATTATTTCTGCTTTATCTTCTAGAGAAGAATCCGAAACAAATAAATAATTCAAATACTCTTTTTCTAGTAATATAGAATCTCCGTCTTCTGATAAAAAAAGAAATTGATTATTTTCAAAATTATTTAATTGTAAACTTTTATGGATATGAAAATTGCCATCAAAAAAATTTAATCCAGGTTTTGCATTTAATAAGTTTATTGAATTGTCGAAAAAAATATATCGAATTTCTCCTACAAAGAAATATCGATTGCCAGTATCGCTAGAAATTCTAAGAACTTCATTTTTTACAGATTCAATTGTTCCGAAAATGAGAGTTCCGTTCTTTAAAATAATTATTTCAGAAAAAAATGATTGTATAAAAAAAATAACAAAAAAAGTGGCTAAAATAACTTTTTTCATAAAGGCCTCCTAAAAAAAAGTTAAAAAATTAACGTTAAATTAATTTTTCAATTTTTATTATACCACATTTTTTGTTACGGTGGAGTTACTTAAAAAAACAAATAAAGAAGGAAGTTGGTCTGTTAGTAAGGAAAAACAAATAATGTTTAATTGGTGAAGCGTTTAAATGGTGAAAAGTTAGAAGTGGCGAGTGGCAAGTGACAAAAAAATTTTTTATAATGCTTTTTAAAGTTGGAAAGCAGACAGTTGGTCAGGTAAAAAAACGTATAATTGTTTAATTGCTTAATTGTTTAAAATGATACTTTTGATATTTTTAATTATAATGCATTGATGGTAAATATGGATGAAATAAAGTAGCGAGCAATTGAGAA
>CAYZNB010000169.1:0-6143 GCA_964478535.1 uncultured Thermotogaceae bacterium | reverse complement strand
GACCGAGCAAAATTTGTTTTTTAGAAAATTTGATCTTGTTCGCGTTTATTTTATCAAATATTTACCACTTCAATATTATAAGGGTTTGGTTTTAATGGATTTCCTAAAACTATCTATAAAAATACCTGCGTTGTCATGAGTGCTGTAACGCCGTGCACAGTTCAGCGTGGCTGTTACACTACATTAAAATCAAAAAAGGTAATTATTAAAATGTTATTCCTTTCTACTAACCAACTAATAATTTTATCCAATATTTACCACTTCATTATTATAAGGATTTGGTTTTAATGCATTTCCTAAAACTATCTATAAAAATACCTACGTTGTCATGAGTGCTGTAACGCCGTGCACAGTTCAGCGTGGCTGTTACACTACATTAAAATCAAAAAACGTTATTATTAAAATGTTTTTTCTAAAATTATCTAACCATATAAAAAACAATCCTTTAGGGATTGTTTTTTATATGAATTCGATATTATTTTTTAAAATGTTTAAAGCTGCTTTTTCATTTACAGTAGATATTACTCCTATTGCTGCAAAAATATAATTTTTATCGTAAGCGAATTTAACTTTTTTATTCGGAAGAAGCAGTTTTGGATTTTCATTTTTAAACATTGATTCCATGATTTCTTTTTTGTATTTTGAACGAGATAAAATTCCTCCAGTTCCAAAAACATATTTTACTGCCGTTAAATCTTTTCCAGAAGCTATTTCTTGTTTGCCATTAGGGGTAAATAAATCTTTTTTATTACCACAGTGTCTTATTAAAGATGTTGAAAAACAATATTTTGCCATATAGGCACAAAATTTTTCCTGTCTATCATTTTCAGGATAAGGGGTTAAAGTTTCTAATATTTTTTCATAATCAGGAAATTCTTCTAATAATTTGTTTTTATCTAACATTTCTACAACATTTTTAGCATTTACATATAACCCTAAATCTCCTTCGACGGTTCTTTTTGATTCGGGTTCTGGAGAAATCATAATTCTTTGAATTTCGGGGTCTCCTAATGTAACTGAATCAACATCTGTTGTTGCTCCACCAATATCTACTGTTGCCACATCTTTATAAATTTTAGCTAATAATTCTGTTGTGAGCATAACTGCACCCGGAGTTGGAATGACTTCTTCATCAACTTTTTCATAAATTTTACTCATTCCTGGAGCATGAATTATATGTTTTGAAAAAATATGTTGTATAGTATGACGAGCATATTCTACATTCAATTGATCAACTTTTGGATAGACATTTTCAGTTATTATAACTTTTTTACCAGTTTTTTCTAAAATATCTTTTACTTCTTCTTTTATAGCAGTGTTTCCAGCATAAATAATAGGAGCATCACTATCATTTTTTGAAAGTATTTCAGCATTATGTAAAATTACTTCTTCTTCGCCATAATCTACTCCACCAGCTAATAATATAACATTCGGAGATATGTTCTTAATTTCTTCAATATGTTTTGAACGCATTTTTCCTGCTGTTGCATATTTCAAAACAGCTCCAGCTCCTAATGCTGCTTCTTTAGCAGCTCGTACTGTCATATCATATACAAGACCGTGTACTGTCATTTTCAATCCACCAGCTGCTGAAGAACATGCCAAAAGTTTATTATATTGAATACTTTCTCCTAATTTCTCTTCCAATTTTTTTATGGCTCTATCAATTCCTATAGTTACATCATTTTCTTTAATAGTAGTATAATGTTCTGCTTGTCCAATTATAAGCGGAGTTTCAGTTTCCACTTTATCAAAAGCAGTAACAACTGTAGTTGTACTGCCAATTTCTGCTACAAGATAATCAACTTTCAAAATATCACCTTCTAAAAATATCTAAGATTGTTTACAAATTCTTCTATTCTATCTAAGGCTTTTTCTAAATTACTATCAGAAGTTGCAAAAGAAATTCTTATATATCCTTCTTTATAAAAACCAGAACCGGGAACTACAGCAACCTTAGCTTCTTCAAGAAGTTTTGCAGTAAATTTTACATCATCCATTCCAAATTCTGCTATATTAATAAAAAAGTAAAACGCTCCTTTAGGTTCAACAAAATTTAAGTTAATTTTTTTAAGTCTTGAAGATACGTAATCTCTTCTTTCTTTAAATTTATTATACATATTTAAAACATTAACGTTCAAAGCTGTTATAGCGGCATATTGTGTTGGCGTGTTTACATTAGATGTCGTATGTGATTGAATTTTAGATATTTGTTTCATCAAATCTGCAGGTCCAGTACAGTATCCGATTCTCCAACCTGTCATTGACCAAGTTTTAGAAAAAGCGTTAATTATTACTGTTCTATCTTTCATTCCTTCAATTGAAGAAATTGAATAATGACTTCCTTCATAAATAAGTAATTCGTAAACTTCATCACTTATAACTAAAAGATCATGTTCTTTTGCAAATTCTGCAATAACTTCGAGTGTTTCTTGCGGATAGACAACACCAGTTGGATTGTTTGGTGAGTTAATAATTATTGATTTTGTTTTAGAAGAAACATATTTTTTTAATTTTGAGTATGTGGGTAAAAAATTATCTTCTTCGTCTAAAGGTACGTGAACTGGTGTTCCGCCTACAAGTTGGATTTGAGCTTCATAACTCACCCATGAAGGATCAAGCATCATTACTTCATCATCTTTGTTTATAATAGCAAGTAAAACATTATATAAAGCTTGTTTTCCACCGTTTGTAACTACTATTTGATCTGGGGAATATTCATTGCCAGTTCTTTTCAATAAATATTGGGATATTTCTTTTCTTAATTCCACTATTCCTTTTGCATCAGTATATTTTGTTTTATTTTCTTTCATTGCGGTATAAGCCGATTCTGAGATTTCTTCCGGAGTAGGAAAATCAGGTTCTCCTGCAGTTAATTTTACAATATCTATACCTTGTTTTTGTAATTCTATAGCTTTTGAATTAAGTTCTAAAGTGATTGATGGAGATACAGCTTTTACATTTTTTGAAAAATCCATTTTCAAACCTCCTAATAATTATGATATGAAATTTTTTTCATATTTATATTTTACTATTTTATTCTTAAATTATCAAATGCGTATATATATGCTAATTGAAGGTATTTGCTAATATTTTCATTTTTACTACTTTAATTGGAATTTTTTAAACAAATTAAAAATTAAAAACCACTCATTATTTGAGTGGTTTTGATTTGTTTTTTAAATGATTATTTATAAAAGTTAAAATTATTAAAAAGATATTTAAAAAAAATAATGCAATTAAAAAGTAGCCTTCAGTAAAGTTAACTTTAAAAAAATTTATAAAATATCCTTCTGGAAGATAATGTTTTTGAATAGCTATGCCTATAGTTTCTAAATTATTCAATATAAAGTATAAAACAAATATTATTATAGAAGATAATACTAAAAAACCTTTAGATTTTTCATACTTTATAATTTCTCTTGTCAAAGTTATTAAATAACCTAATGCTATTGTTGAAGATGTCGCAAATACTATATAATGAGTATTAAAGGAATAAAATAAAAAAGGTAAAAATATACATAAACCAAAAATAATAGAAATATTTTTATAATTTTTTGTTTTTATGATTTCCCTTACTATACCAAATAAATAAATACCTAAAAAAACTAAAAATGCTACAAAAGGTATAAAATGAAGACTTTGATTAGAAATTATTACAACACAAATGCCTACTATAAGAACCACGCTTACTAAAGATAAAAGAATCAAAAAAAACATTTTGCTCACTCTCCTTATATTTTTAGCAACCCATAAAATTATAATATGTTATTCCAAAGTTCCTTAAATTTTTTTGAAATCTTTTGAGATAATTCTTCATTAAAAATAATTAAAACAAATTCGTCATTTACCTCTCTTGCTCTATAAGTAAAATTATAACTTCCAATAATCAAAACTTTTTCGTCTATAATTATAGTTTTTGCGTGAATACCGGGTATATATTTAATGTTTAAACTAACGGTATTTTTAAGAGGCGAATTATAAATTAAATTCCATTCATCAGATAATATAAAAATATTTTTCTCTTTAAAAGAGGCATTTTCTAATTCGTATATAAAAAAAGGATCAGTAAAAGAATAAGTGAAAATTTCTATTTTCTCTTTTGATTTTTTTATTTCAGATAAAATTTCTCCATACACTTTTTCTGAAGGGGAATTATAAAACTTTACTTTTCCTAAAGACGTAGATAGTTTTGAATAAATACTTTTTTTATTCTTACCATATAAATTTCTTTCAAAATTACCAATTTCTTTTAAAAAAACTTCCACTAATTTTTTGTCTTCAGTATAAATAAAAATATTAAAAGTGTTTAAAAAACCATTTTTAGTTAAGTTTCCAGTACCAAACAAAACAGAATTATCATCAAAAATAATAAATTTTTCATGAAGATATCCTTCTGAACCACTTTTTTTTATTATATTCAAATTGCAATCTTTTTCATCAAAATAAGTTGATTCAGCATAAATTATATGGTTTCTATTTTCAAGAGATTCTATAAACATTTCATCCATACTCATAGTAACTATTTTTATATATTGAGAGGTGTAAATTTTTTCATTCAAAAAATTTATTAATTCGTTTCCATTATAAAATAATCTATAAGAAAAAAATAAAATGTTTAAACATAAAAAAAACAAAATACAAAAAATATTTTTTTTCATAAGTGCACTCTCTCTTTTATTAAGTTGAAAAATGACTAATATAAATATGAAAATATTAATGTTAAAAATAACTAAAAAAAATGTGATCTAAGTTACATATTTTTTTAGTTAGAAAGAGTATAATTTGTTTATAAATACATGACCAATTTCCTGTCAAGACTTTTTATTCCCCCTTTAAGTCTTGACTTTTTTTTATAAAAATCACAAAATTATTTCTTCAAAATCTTCCTCTGTTTCAAAAGTTATTTTACCGTATTTCCCTTCTGCTAAATTCTTTAAAAATGATTGTTTTCCTCTTTCAAAATCAGTTTCTCCGCCTTTTTTCAAATAATTTCTTTTTTGGGAATAAGCATTTATAAATTCAAAAGAACTTAAAAGTTCTGAAGAGTTTTCTACTATTTTATTCAATAATTGAGGATAATTAATTTTTAAATAATTAAAAGCAAAATTAAGAGCTTCGTCAGCTTCTTGACCTTCAGCTTTTAAAGAACCAATTAAAATAAGTTTATAAATAATATTTTTGTTATATAATTCCGGAAAAAGTATTCCGGGGGTATCCATTACTTTTAATTTTTTATCAACATTTATCCACTGAACCCCTCTTGTTATACCAGGAGTATTTCCGGTTAAGGCACTTTTTTTACCCTTTAAACTGTTTATAAACGTAGATTTTCCTGTATTCGGAACACCTATAATCATCGCTCTTTTTTCAAAAAACTTTTCAGGAATCAATGGTGAAACATTTTTTTCAATAAACTGTTTTACATTTACTTTTTTCATGCTTATTTTTATTACTTCATAACCTTTGCTTTTATATATTTCAACCCATTTTTGAGTTTTTTTATCATCACAAATATCATGTTTATTGAATAAAATTATTTTTTTCTTATCTGCAAAAAGACTTTGATACTCATAAGCTCTTGTTGAATACGGAGCTCTTGCATCTATAATTTCAATTATAGCATTTACAAGTTTTAAATTCTTTTTAATAGAATTTTTTGCTTTTTGAATATGACCAGGATACCACATAAAAACCTCCAAATTTTATTTATTAACTCTTAAAAAATATTCGATCGAACGGTCAAAATTTTTTTCTTGTTCTTTAGTAAAATAACATGCTGGTAGTTCGTCCATACTCCTATGATATGCAATACATTCACAACAACTGCCTTTTCTAGAACATGCGGGATAAGAACAATTACAATTTTTAAGATTATTTGAAAGTTTTTCGCATTTCATAAAATACACCACCTTAAATTTGTAGTAATTGAATTATATCATAATTCAAGATATAAAACAATTTACACATCAAAATATTATAAAAAAGACTTTAATTTAATTTCCAGCTTGAAAGAAATCAGTCAGTTGGAAAATTGGAAAGAAAAAGCATTAAAACCATATAATAATGAAGTAGTAAATATTGGATGAAATAAATCGCTCACAAGATCAAATTTTCTAAAAAACAGCTTTCGCTCGGTCAAA
>CAYZNB010000168.1:0-6150 GCA_964478535.1 uncultured Thermotogaceae bacterium | reverse complement strand
ATGACAAATCACATAATTTTCTTTTAATATTTATAAGTTTCAACTTTTTATAATTGCCCACAAAAATTTGCGGAGAATCATTTTTATAATTCAGTATTAGAACTTTCTGGAATGATTTTTCTTTCAAATTCTTTTAACTCGATTAATGCTTCGTTAGGAAGTTTATTATTTATAAGATAAAACAAATTAGAAATTAATCTATGTAAAGTCATATCATTTATTCTGTTTCCTTTATTTGCAAGATCCCATCTAGGAGCTATTTTATAGACTTTTTCAAAAATAGAATTATAATCAAAATTTCCTTCGAAAGAAATATCAAAAATTATACTATCTTTTTTTATCATGTCTGTTGGAATTACAAAATTTCCAGACGGAACTGCTGAAATGATTATATCTGATATAGAAATAAACTTTAAAATATCTGACATATCCGTATATTTTTGACATACTCTTATACTCGCATGTTCATTTAAAAGCATAAGCGATAGAGATCTTCCTACTGAAAGAGAATCGTTAATTATAGTCGCACTTTTACCTTCAATTGAAAATGGGTTTTTTTCAACATTATCAGGATACTTCCCAAAATTTTTTTTATTGTTTTCAAATATCCTATAATACCTTTTAAGAAGATAAAGTATTCCTTTTGCCGTAGGCGGAATCACGTTTTTTCGTAATTTATATTCGTCAGAATACATTTCATGCTGTATTAAATATCCTAAATAATAATTGTTTAACCCTTCAACATCTTTGTCGATAGAAACCAAATTCATAAAATGTGTATCATTAACATCATATGGTGTTGGATACATAACTATGATTCCATTCGTTTCTTTATCTTCATTATGATATTTTATGATTTTTTCAAGTTCTGCAGCAGAATTAGAAAATATTTCTTCGTATATTATTCCATAAAACTCACATATGTTTTTTATACCTTTTACATAAGAAATACTACCCGCATCATCGCTTGTTAAAACACATACAAGCTTAGGTCTTTTTAAATATTTGTTTATGAGAAATAAATTTTTATCAAATATTGGTTTGTCAAAAAGTTCTATTATCGTTTTTATATTAAACATTTTTTCATTCAATGTCTTCAACACCTTTTAAAGATGCCGGTAATTTTATTTCTACATTCATACCCATTCCAGTATCAGATTCTATATGAATTTTTCCTTTAAGCATTTTAACTGTTTTTTTTACTATAGCTAATCCCAAACCACTTCCCGGTTTATCTTTTGAAAGCCTAACAAAAGGTTTAAATAATTCTTTAACTCTTTCTTTAGGAACTCCCGGCCCCGTATCATTAACAACGATAATAAAATGTTTTGTCTTGTTATCAAAATTTATTTTAACTTCAACTTTTCCTTCATCAGTATATTTTACTGAATTCCCTATTATATTAACAAGAATTTGAATTAATTTTGTCTGATCTGTTTCTATTGTAAGAGGAATATCATGAGGGATATCTACATTTAATACACATTCTGGAGATAAAGAAGTTTCTACTATAGAAATTGATTCGTATAAAATATGTTTTATATTAAATTCTGCAATTCTAAGAGACGTTTCTCTATTAAGTTTGTTAAAAGAAGATATATCTTCAATAAGAGAATTCAAGTGCTTTGCAGATGTATAAATTCTTTTTACAAATTCTCTCATTTCATCTGCATTCATATTTTTTCTTGATAAAACCGTTTGAGCATACCCCAAAATAGCTGTAAGAGGCGTTCTCAATTCATGAGTTATAAAACTTAAATATACAGTATTTAATTCATTAGCTTCTTTTTCATGATCTCTAGCATTTTTCAAAGTTAAAAAAATAGATGCAAAACTTGAAAACATTTTTATCATCTTTTTAGTAAAATCACTAAACTTTTTTATTTGAAAATTATCAATATACAAATGACCGACAACTTTCCCGCTTATTTTTAAGGGGCAAATTAAGGTTAACATTCTTTCTTTATTTTTATGAATATTTTGAAGTATTTCCATTGATTTATTTCCAATATGATCATAATGTTTAATATTTTCAACTTCTATCAAATCATCATCAAAATGTTGTTTTATATAAGAATCCTCAAGCGGAAATTCAATTTTAGATAACATTTTTTCATCATAACAATACCCAACAATAGGCTTATAAATAGCCCCTTCTATTTTCCATATAGAACCACACTTTGCTTCAGATATGCTTCTGACAGCAACTTCAAGAAGTTTATACAAAAAATCTCTTTCGCTTTCTTCACCCGTTATTAAAGAAGAAAGCTCTGTCATCGCATCTAATTCTTTCATATAGTCATCAAAACTCAATTCATGCTGCATAATTTCCCCCTGCCCTTTAATTATTAATTAAACATTCATTTTGTAACTATTATACCACAAAAAGATAGAGAAAAACAAACAAAATTCATTTTATTAAGAAATTTTTAATGTAGCTTCTTCTTTTTTCATCTTTTAAAACTTCAATATTTTTATGAGAAGCAAAGTCCATTTCTGTATAATACATAGATGTCGATTTAGTAGAAGGAGTTGGAGTAAAAATTTGAACATTTTCGACTTTAAATTCTTTTGAATTTTTCAATCTTTTTTTCATTTTTTCTATATTTTCAAACTTTTCTCCAGGATGCCCTACTATTAAATAAGCAGAAAAATCTTTTTTTTGATTATTTTTTTTATTAAATTTATTCAAATCATCAATAAATTTTTCTGTATAATTGAATGACGGTTTGCTCATAATTTTTAAAATTTCATCTTCAGTATGTTCAGGAGCAATTTTTATTCTACCAGGAGTATGATTTTTTAACAAAATTTCTAAAAATTCTTCAGAATATTTTTTATCGTTATAAATCAAGTCAAGTCTTATGCCTGAAGATATAAAAATTTTTTTAACTTTATCTAAATTCGATACTTTTTTTAACAAATCAATATATCTTTTGTGATTTATTTTTAAATTGGGACATACTTTTTCACCTATACAATTTTTATCTTTACAAGCACCTATTTCAAGTTTCAATTTACATTCAAATCCGTACATATTAGCAGTTGGACCGCCTATATCTGAAATATAACCGTTAAAATCTTTATCTTTTGTAAGTTTAATTATTTCATTTATTATTGATTTTTCACTTCTTGTTTGAATAGTTCTCCCTTGATGGAGGGTCAACGCACAAAAACTGCACTCTCCATAACAACCTCTATGAGAAGTAATAGAATTTTTAACCGTTTCCAAAGATTTTACATAACCTTTTTTTAAATCATATGGATGAACTTTTTTAGTATAATTTAAAGCATAAACTTCATCCATTTCTTTTTCTAAAAGTGAAAACTGAGGTTTGTTTTGAATTACGTATCTATTTAAATGTTTTTGAATTAATCCTCTTGAATTTAAAGGATCATTGTTTTTATGCAATATATTAAAAGCTTCTAAATACTTTAATTTATTTTCAGAAACACTTTCTAAAGAAGGCATTTCTATAAAATCTTTCAATTCAGAAACATCAGAACTTTGATAAACTACTCCACGTAATTTTTTGCATTCATCAATTCCAAAACCCTTTTTAAAATTGTTTGCTATTTGAATAATTGTTTTTTCGCCCATTCCATAAACAAGAATATCTGCTTTTGAATCTAGCAAAATAGAATTTTTCACCTTGTTCTGCCACCAATCGTAATGGGCCATTCTTCTTAAACTTGCTTCAATTCCACCCAAAATTATTGGAATATTTTTAAAATATTTTTTTAACAAATTACTGTAAACTATAGTTGCTCTATCTGGTCTTGGTCTAAACAATTTATCAGGTGAATACGCATCTTCTTTCCTTTTCTTTTTAGATGCTGTATAATTTGAAACCATAGAATCTAAATTACCTCCAGTAACCCCAAAAAAATATTTAGGAATTCCCAACCTTGTTATATCTTTTTCGCTTTTCCAATCAGGTTGAGAAATAACTCCTACACTTAATCCACATATTTCTTTTAAAACTCTTGCAATAATTGCTACACCAAAAGAAGGATGATCAACAAAAGCATCGCCAGTAATAAGAATAACATCGAGCTGATCTATATTTAATTTTTTCATTTCTTCTTTAGACATCGGAATATCCATTTTTATCTTCCTTTCATTATTATTTATTTTAATTATACCCCTTTCCTTTCAACTTTCCAACTAATATGGTATAATTTTAATTATAGAAAAATTTTAAATCTTAATTTTTTAAGGGAGGTGGAATTATTTTTAAAAATTCCGAAGAAAACAAAATAATATTTGATGAAATAATTCGTCTTAACAACAAAAGATTATTTTTCGCCTCTATTGCAGGAATTCCTTTTAGTATAATTCAAATAATAGCTTTATTAATTTTTAAAAATGCAAAAGACCATTCAGCATTTTATTTTTATGATACTTCTTTTATTATTATTTCAATAATTTTATTTTTATCCAGCTTTTTTGTTCTGTACAATTATATATTTAAAAAAGAGAAAAACATAACTTATTTAACTAAATTAATTCAAACAACTTTTGTATACATAATTTTTGCCGAAGGAATATTTTTATGTTTTCCATCTCTTTTAACTAGTTACAGAGGACTTCCTTTCATTATAGCTTGTGCCGTCAATGGTCTTATTATATTTACAAAACCTTTTTTTACTGTTATAAATTATATAATTTTTTACGGGATTTTTTTTCATATGATTGAAAAAAATTTTAGAAATAATATTGAAATTATAAATACGTATAGAATAATTGGTCTTGTATCAATTATTTTAGGAATTTTAATTTCACTAACAATATGGAAAATAAATTTTATTAATTTAAAACAAAAACTTATGATATCAAATAAAAATGATCTCTTAAAACTTAAGGCGAATTATCAAAAAACTATAGCAGAAATATCCTTTGATTTTATAAACGTTAATATAAACAATATAGATGAAAAAATTCAAAATCTTCTTAAAAAATCTGGAATTGTTTTAAATGTTGATAGAACATATGTTTTTCAATATGCCAAAAACAAAGATTTTGTTAAAGAAACTCATGAATGGTGCGATAAAAATATAACTTCTAGAAAAGACGTTTTTCAAAATTTTTCTTTATCTAGAACACCTTGGATTGCTGAAACAATAAGAAAAAAAGGTATTATACTAGTTGAAGATATTGATACATTACCTCAAGAAGCTTCTTTAGAAAAAGAACTTTTTAAAGAAGGAAAAATTAATTCTTTAGTTTTAATTCCTATGATTCAGAATTCAAAAGTTATCGGATATTTTGGATTTGATTCTTTAAAAAGAAAATTTTATCTTGATGAAGAAAAATATGAAATTATAAATATTATAGGAAATATTTTAGCAGATGCTTTAACAAAAGTTAAAATCGAAACTGAAATGATTTTAGCTAAAAAAACTGCTGAAAAAGCCAATAAAGCCAAATCTGAATTTCTTGCAAATATGAGCCATGAAATTAGAACTCCTTTAAATGGGGTCATTGGATTTACTGAACTTTTAAAAAGCACGAATATTTCTCCTGTTCAAAAACAATATATAGATATAATTTCTTCATCCTCTAAATCACTTCTCGCAATAGTAAATGATATTCTTGATTTTTCAAAAATTGAATCGAAAAAAATAGAATTAGATATTGAAAAATGTGATGTTTTAGAACTTATAAATAATATTTTTAGTTTAATAAAAGTACAAGTTGAAGACAAACCACTAGAAATGATTTTAAACTTTTCAGAAAACATTCCAAAATATGCTTTTTTTGATTCTTTAAAATTAAGACAGATATTGACAAACCTTTTAAGTAATGCCATCAAATTTACAGAAAAAGGTAAAGTAGAGTTGGAAGTAAAATTTTCAGAAACTGATGATAAAAAAGGTGTTTTTGATTTCTTTGCTAAAGATACCGGAATAGGAATAAGCAAAGACAACCAGAAAAAACTTTTTAAAGCTTTTTCTCAAGGTGATACTAGTATAACAAGAAGATATGGCGGAACTGGTTTAGGTCTTGTTATATCAAATTTATTAGCAGAAAAAATGGGTAGTAAAATTAATTTTAATAGCATTTTAGGCGAAGGATCAACATTTTCATTCTCTATAATTGCTGATTATGATTATTCTGAAAAAAAAGAAAATATTAATGAAAAAAAA
>CAYZNB010000167.1:0-6197 GCA_964478535.1 uncultured Thermotogaceae bacterium | reverse complement strand
TCTAAACCAACAGCAGCTAATATAGTTCCTTGAAATAAAATTATAAAAACCATAAAAACATAAGAAAACATATTAGCAGCAACATCTTGTCTAATAATTTTAAAAACACTAACGGAGGATATTTTTGATAAATTTACATATTCAGTATTTTTTATTGCAAGTGTCTGAGATCTAACAGCCCTTGCAACCCATGGCCAATTAGTTACTCCTACAAGTAAACTTAATATAAACATCCCTCTATATTCCATAAAAGCAGTTAAAGTGACTATCAAAGGAATTGTTGGAAGCGTTAAAAATAGATTTGTTATCATCATTAAACCTTCATCGAGTAAAGTACCACTATAATATCCAGATATAAAACCAATAACACATCCTAAAATTGCTGCAATACTTCCCGCAAAAAAACCAACTTTTAATGTCATTCTTAATCCATGAACTGTTCTAGTAAATACGTCTTGACCAAAAAGAGTAGTTCCGAAAAAATGATCTTTTGAAGGACTCTGATAACCTACACCAGCATATTCTTCATACCCATAAGGGGTTATCATAGGACCTATTATTGCAAGTAATATAACTGCCGAAAATATAACTAACCCAAATATAACTTTTTTATTCGAAAAAGCATAATATAAATTTTCATTATTTTTAAGAACTTTTTTTAAAATAGACATATATTAAACCTCCTCCGAATAAGATAATCTGACTCTTGGATCAATTAACATATAAACTATATCAATTATAAAATTAGAAACCAACACCAAAATAATAATGAAAATAAAACATCCTTGAAGTAAAAAATAATCTTGATTCATTATAGCCTGAAGCATTTGATAACCTAATCCAGGATAAGAAAAAACCATTTGAACCATTACCATACCACCTATAATATTACTTAAACGCAATGCAAGACCTGTTACTTGCGGTAAAATACCATTTCTAAATCCATAATTTCTAATAAGTTTTTCAGAAGAACCTAATGCTTTCATATATTTAGAATAATTAGAACTTCTTTCATACAAAATCATATTTCTCATACCTATAGCCCAACCACCCAATTGAATTAAAAACATAGAAAAAAATGGTAAAAACCAATGTCTTAAAAAATCAAAAATAAAATTAAAACTGAATCTCGGAATCATAGTACTACTATAAGCTCCACCTACTGGAAATAATCCAAATTGAACAGAAAAAACAAATACTACAATAACAGCAAACCAAAAATAAGGTGCAGAACTTA
This sequence comes from uncultured Thermotogaceae bacterium, assembly GCA_964478535.1. Classification (GTDB taxonomy): domain Bacteria; phylum Thermotogota; class Thermotogae; order Petrotogales; family Petrotogaceae; genus CAYZNB01. The sequence continues at coordinate 4,960 of CAYZNB010000167.1, read as the reverse complement.
AAAAATAGAAAAAAGGCATTAAAAAATTATCCGCTTTCTTTTTCATTCCAGAAATTGCCCCAAGATTATTTCCAACAATCCAACTTAAAATAATACTTGGAACCATTATTATTATGTCATAAAGAATTGCACTTTTAATAATATCAAAAACAGGACTTGGAAAAGAATGAATACTTATACCCAAATCACCTGTAAAAATAGATTTCCAAAAACCTAAATATTGTTGTAAAATAGGTTTATCCAACCCAAAAAGTTGTGAAAAATTACTGTGGATTATTTCTGTACCACCTTCAATATTACCAAACCTGTTTAGCAAACTTTGAATAGGATCTCCCGGCATAAAACGAGGTGCAGCCCAGTTTATAGTAATTGCAACAGCAAATGTAAAAACATAAACTATAAATTTTTTTCCAAAATATTTACCCATCTTCATTCTCCTTTCTTAATAAAACAGGCCCTAAATATATAGGACCTGTTTTACAGAAAAATTTTCTAACCGATTATTTTGCAGGTTTCAATTCTATTAATGCTCTAATAGTACCTTTATTCCATACTCCAGCCCAACCACACGCTAATCCTGTAGGGTTATCTTCAGAAGGCCAGTTAGTCCAGTATTCTTCGGTCATCTGCATCCATAATCCATTATGCCATATAGGAATTGAAGGCATTTCTTGTAATAATCTTTTCTGAATAAAACTTGCTAACTCATACGCTTTTGCATCTTCAGGTTGAAGGTATGCAAAATCTCTAATTGCTTGGAACAATTCAGGATCATTATATCTTCCGAAATTACCAGTTGTTGCTCTTTCTCCATCTATTCTTTCATTTCCAACCCATGACCAATATGTATATGGAGAGAATGAAATTGTGCTTCCATAAGTATTAATCAACATATCAAAGTTACCAGTATACATTCTATCTTCGTATAAAGAAGTATCAGGAAATTGAGGAGTAGCTTTTATTCCTACAGCTCTTAAATCTTCTGAAATAGATCTTATTGATTCCATCCAATCTGTCCAACCATTAGGAACAATAATAGTTAAGTCAATGTTGCTTCCATCAGGAGCGTTTCTCCAACCATCACCAGTTCTATCTATGTATCCGGCTCTATTAAGCATTCTTCTTGCTTCTGAAGGATCAAATTTAAATCCATATTCTTCTACTACTTTTTCATCATAATATTCCATCCAGTTTGTTCCAACTAAACCTGTAGGATTTGAAGGTGCAACCATGTTTTCATACACTCTATTTACAATGGTTTGTTGATTTATAGCAAATGCAATAGCTCTTCTAAAATTTACATCATCTAAAGGTTTTCTATTTGTGTTTAAGAACAACATTGCAGTATTCCAAGAAATCATGTAAGGAGCATTATCATAATATGTTTTAACTCCAAAACGATCTTTAATAGTAGGTATTCCAGGAATAAAATTATTTGCAAAATCAAGTTCGCCTTTCATTATAGAACCTAATATTACGTTATTTGAGAAAACTATTCTTGCAACTATATGTTGTGGCGCAGGTTGTCCAAATACATTGTTACCCCACCAGTCATCGAGTCTTTCCCATACAAGTCTGTCTTGAGTAACTCTTGAAACTTTGTAAGGTCCAGTTCCTATAGGATCTCTATTTGCAGCAACTAAAATTTGATCAATTGTCATTTTGCTCCATATATGTTCAGGAACTATAGTAACATCTGTTATAGAGTTGTTCCAAGCAACATAACGAGGATTTTCTTTAAAAGTAACTAAAACGGTTCTTTTTCCTAAAGCTTCTATTTTTTCAGTATAATCCCAAATATTTGAAAAATAAAGCGCATTATCTTTAGCGAGATTGAAAGTGTAAACTACGTCTTTAGAAGTAAATTCAACACCATCAGCCCATTTTACACCGTCTCTCAAAGTAATTCTGTAAACATTTTTTGTTACCCATTCTCCACTTTCAGCTAACCAAGGTCTTATTTCTCCGGCAATAGGATCATATTCAAATAATGGTTCATAAACTAATCCGTTAGTTCCAGCAACAGCATTCCAAGGTACTATAGGATTCCAGCTTGAAGGAGGACTCCAAATTCCGCCTGTGTAAATAAGAGTTTTTGAACGATCCAATTCTCCAGTGTTAGAGAAAACTAATGCGCTAATGAGTAACATAAAAACTAATAAAATCCTTAACTTTTTCATTTGAACACCCCTTTTTAAGTTTTTTGGTATAAATACCGAATTATTTATTTCCTTTTATTAATGAATAACTTGAATACATTTCTGACAAACATAATTTTATAACTCCGTTTATTCCTGCATTTTTATTATTTTGAGAAACTATTAACGGATATTTTTTCAGTTCTAAAAAATTTTTTATATTTTCTTTTACAATGCTTAAATCTACAAAATCATTTTCTACTACAATAACATCAGGATCAAAAAACGTTATTAAATTTGTTAATGTAAAAGTGATGATATCTGTTAATCTTTTAATGTTTTCTTTGTTATGATTCAACTTAGTGTTTTTTAAAATATCTCCAAATTCATTTTCAAGCATTCCAAATTTTTTGTTAGAAAGATTTTGCTCAATATTTTCTCTAGTAAGCATAAAACCTATTTCTCCACTGAAAGAATTAACCCCTTTATATAAATTCCCATTTAAAATAATTGCCGAAGAAACCCCCTTCTCTCCAAAATAAACGTATAAAAAATTATTGTAATCAATACTATAATTTTCCTTATAAATACCATAACCTGTTACATTTACTTCGTTTTCAATAAAAACTTTTTTTTCAAAACGATTTTTTAATAATTCTTTCAAATTAACCCCTTCTAAAGAAGGAAAAAGAGGGATTTTAGTTACTAAACCTTCATTATTTACAACTCCAGGAATTCCGATGCCTATTGCTTTAATATTATTTCTGTCAAGAACTAATAAATCTTCTATTATTTTGTAGATATCTTCAACACTAGCTTCAGGTAAGTTATAATTTTTATCTACAATTTTTTTCCCAACGCCATTAGCTAAAACAGCTCTAATATTTCCATCAGAAAAAAACAAAGAAATTATAGGATCATAACTTGGATTTATTTCATACATCGAAGGTTTTCTTCCTCCGCCTTGAGTTTCTCCTTTTCCAAGTTCTAATAAAATATTTTTTTCTGCTAAATCTTTTATAATTTTATTAACGGTGGGAAGACTAAGTTTCGTCATTTTTGAAATATCAGGTTTTGAAATAGGTCCGTGTTCTTTAACAATTTCTAAAATAACTTTTTTATTTATTTTTTTTATTATATGGGGCTGTCCTATATATTTACTCATGTTAATTCTCCTTTTAAAATAATTGATTGATTATAAATTTTTCTTTTCTATTTTAATAAAAGCAATTAATTAATAAACTTTATTAATTAATTCAAAAAAAATAAAACTGAAAAATGCCCAATAAAAATTTTGTTGCATAATTCAAGTTATTAGATTATAAAACTTATTTATTTTTTTTGCAAGTTGGTATTTTTTAGAATTTCTTAAATAAAGATAGATTTACAAAAATATTTCTTAAAAAACAGTCATATTTCTAAATAATTAAATTTATTTTATTTTTATTAAATGTTATATTATTTCATGAACAAACAGAAAATCATATGGAGGCGATAAAATGTCTGAAATTAATTTTGGTATTAGTTATTTTGGTAATAGAGATATAAAACATGTAGAAAAAGATTTATTAGAATTAAAGAAAATTGGTTTTAAAAAAATTGTTCATACTTACAGTGAAAATGATTTTAAATTTTATGAAAAAACTATGAAAGATATTGTTGAGTTATCTGAAAATTTAGGTTTTGAGACGTGGATAGACCCTTGGGGAGTTGGAGGTATTTTTGGTGGAGAAGCTTTTTCTGGATTTCTTCAAGACAATATGCCTGAAGCTCAAATTTCTAATTTAGAAAGAAGTCTTGGAAGTGTGTGTTTTTATTCAGAAAAATTTAGAAATTTTATAAAAAAATGGATAGATTCAGTTAAATTTATTGGTGGAAAAATAATTTTTTGGGATGAACCGCATTTTCATCTATTTAATTCACAAAATAATTTTCCTAATGAATGGTCTTGTAGATGTAATAGATGTACAGAAAAATTTAAAAAAGAATTTCATTATGAAATGCCTTTAATTCTTAATGAAGATATCGTAAAATTTAGAAATGACTCTATTTTAGATTTTTTTAAATTTATTACTTCATATGCTGAAGAAATTGGATTAAAAAATTACTTATGTTTTTTACCTGAAGAATCTAAGGAAATAGGTATAACTAATTACGAAGATATATCTTCATTGAACAATATTGAAAATGTAGGTTCTGATCCTTATTGGTACGCATTTAATAAACCGATAGAAAGTTTTGTTGAAGAAACTACTAAAAAAATTAGCGAAATATCCAAAAAATATTCTAAAGATAATCATATTTGGATTCAATCATTTAAAGTTCCTAATGAAAGAGAAGAAGAAATTTATACAGCCTTTGAAATAATAAAAAATTATCCTATAAAAGATGTTTTGTTTTGGGGAACTGAAGGGTGTAAAATAATTTCTTCAATTTCTTCAGATAATCCTGAAAAAGTGTGGGAAATAATAAAAAATATCGTAAAAAATAACGATTCTATGTAATTTTTTGTGGGATTATAACTTTAGAAAGTAGTTTAGTAGAAAGGAAAAACATTTTAATGTTAACCGTTTTTTGCTTTTAATGTAGTGTACGTTACAGCACAGGCAAAAACATTCATCTTTTACGTTAAACAATGGTTTAACAATAGTTCAACGATTGCTCAACTATCGTTCTCAAGGAGGCACGGCGTTACAGCACTCATGGCAACATCGGTATTTTTATAGTTGATTGGGAAAAACGCTAAAACAAGTATTAGTAATTAATTCCCCTCTTGAGGGGTGGCAACCGAAGGTTGACGGGGTGGACAGGTTTTTGTAAAT
>CAYZNB010000166.1:0-6318 GCA_964478535.1 uncultured Thermotogaceae bacterium | reverse complement strand
AAAAAACGGAGGTTAAAATGAAAAAAACTTATTTAAGTATTGAAGAATTTATTAATCTACCTGTAATTGAGAATTTTGCTATTAGTCCTGATGGAAAGAAAGTTGCATATTTGAAAAAAATTCCCGAATGGGACAAAAATATTTTTAAAACAGAATTATGGATTTATGGTGAAGATAAGAACATAAAAATTTCAGAAAATGTAAATTATATAAAATGGTCTCAAAATAACGATTTAACTTACACAAAAAAAGTTGAAGAAAAAAATCAAATTTTTGTTTTTAATAATGAAGAAAGGCAAATAACTTTTTGTAAAAATGGAGTTATAGGAAGTTACGAAATTTCTGAAAACTTTAAAGAAATATATTTTCTTAGTCTTGAAGAAAGCAAAATACTTAAAGAAAGAAAAGAAAATTATGGAGATTATTATTTTGAAGATAGAGATTATGAATATCCATGTTTATTTAAAATAGATATCAAATCTTCTTTAGAAAATTCATTAAAGTTAAATAGTCTTCCAAAAGATTTGAAAGAAAAAGAGAAAAAAGATATTTCAGAAAAAATTTTTACCTCCAAAAAAAGCTATATAAATAATTTTATAATTGTTAATGGATATATTTATTTTTCAGCTTCACTTTCTTCTAGTATGGAACATTCAGATACTACAACTTTGTATAGATATTCAATTAAAAACAAAAAAACTAAAAAATATCCTATAAATGCTATAATGAGTTCTCTTTATATCTCTCCTAAAAAAGATGAAATAGCATTTTTAGTAAACAAAGATTGGATGAAAAATTCAGACTTGATGATTTTTAATTTTAAAAATGAAAAATTTGAAAAGGTAGATATGCCAGATATTAATTTTCATCTTTTAAAATGGATTGAATCAGGATTATATTTTATTTCTTTTGAAAGTACAAAAAATAAAGTATATGTTTATCATAAAAATAAAGTTAAACTTTTTTACGATAATAACGAATCGATAATTGATTTTTCTTTGTCTAATAATGGTGAATATGCTAAGTATTCAGCTAAAAATTCGGAATTTTGTGATCTTTATTTAAACGATAAAAAAATTACTAATAACAATGAGGTTTTTGAAATTAGAAATCATTCTTTAAAAACTGTGATAAATTGGAAATCTTCAGATGGTGTTGAAATAGAGGGGGTTTTGAGTGTTCCTCTCAATTTTGATAAAACTAAAAAATATCCTTTGATAGTATGTATACATGGAGGACCAAGAGCTGTTTCCAGAGATTTTATTTCATTAAATAAAATTTATCCATTAGAAAAATTTATCGAAAAAGGTTTTTTAATACTTGAACCAAATTATAGAGGTAGCATTGGTTATGGAGAAAAATTTCAATCTTTAAATGTCAATAATTTGGGAATCGGTGATTACGAAGATGTTATTTCGGGTGTAGATTCTTTGATTGAAAAAAATGTAGTAGATAAAGAAAAAGTTGGAGTTATGGGATGGAGTCAAGGTGGTTATATTTCAGCGTTTTGTAGTACATTTAGCGATAGATTTAAAGCTATTTCTGTTGGTGCAGGAATTAGTGATTGGGTTTCGTATTATTATATGACTGATATTCATCAATTTACAAAACAATATTTAAGTTCAACTCCTTGGGATGATATGGAAATTTATAGAAAAACTTCACCAATTAACTATTTGAAAAATGCTTGTACTCCAACGTTAATACAACATGGAAAAAACGATACGAGAGTTCCTGTAAATAATGCTTATAAACTATATCAAGGATTAAAAGATATGGGGGTTAAAACAGAATTAATGCTTATAGAAGGAATGCGGCATTCTCCTAATAAACCAGGAATAATGAGAGCAATTATGCATAAAAATTATATGTGGTTTTGTGAGCATATTTTGGGAGAATCTAATAATAACTTTTACTTATGAATAATTAGCAATTTTATTTAATATTAGATGGTTTATTTTTTAAATCAAATATGCTTTAATGCAAAATTATTATTTTTTTAATTATAAAAAAATAATATAAACTTATAATTATATTAAATTAAATCGGAGGTTTTTTATATGAAAAGCATTAAAACAAAAATAATTATTTATATTACTTTTTCTTTGATAATAATGTTTTTAATGCTTCTTGTAATAATAAATATAAAAACTTCGGAAGTTATAATAGACAATACAAAAGAATTGACAAAAGAAATTATAAATGCTAGAGCGGATGAATTAGAAGAATGGCTAAATTCTAAATTTGAAGATTTAAAAACGCTATCTTTGCAAAGAAATGTCAAATTTGGTATTTGGGATATAATGAAAGATGATTTTTATCGTTTGTTAGAAAAAGATACAAATGTTTTTAATTCTATTTTTTTTATTAATGAATCAGGAAATTTATATTCTACGAGCAATATTATTTTAGATGTTTCTGAATATGATTTTTTTAAAGTTATGACAGTTAAACAAGAAGATAATTTTGTTAGTGAAGGTTTTAGTTTTATGGGAAATGACAACAAAATATTTGTTTTAGCTCAATTATTAAAAAATGAATTTGATGATAGTATAGGAATAATAGGAGCTTCTATTTCTTTAGAAACATTAAATAATTTTGTTTCAAAAATTCATCTGCCTTATGATTTTTATGCTTGGGTAACAGATAATCAAGGAAATTATATAGCTCATCCTGATGAAAAAAAATTATTGAATGAAAAAATACAAGATTTAGAAAATCGAATTATTTCAGGAGAGATTCCTTCGTATAGAAACACAAGAAAAATTTCTAAACTAAGAAAAGATAATGAAACGAGTTATTTGATTTATGAAGAAATAGAAAATACAGCCGGATGGATAATAGGTGTTTCTATTAAAGAAAGATCTTTGTTGAAAAATTCTAAAGAATTGTCTGCTCAAATTATAGTAACCTTTTTTATTTTTGGTCTTATCACTATAATTATATTGCTTTCAATTAGTCAAGGAATAATAAATCCTATTTTACATTTAAGAGATAAAATAGATTCTTTTATATCTGGAGAAGAAAACACAGATTTTATTTTAGAGAGAAAAGATGAAATAGGAATAATTTCAAAATCTCTTGAGCTTTTAAAAACTAACACTATAAATCAGAGGAATGAAATAATAAAATTATCTAAAAAAGATTATTTAACCTCATTGATAAATAGAAGAGGTGTTGTAGAGAAATTTGAAGAAGAAAAAAATAGGTTTTTAAGATATGGTCAACCTTTTTCAATATTGATAGGGGATTTAGATTTTTTCAAAAAAATTAATGATGAGTATGGCCATGTTTTTGGAGATTGTGTGTTAAAAAATGTTTCTGATTTATTAAAAAAATCTGTTAGAGTGATTGACGTTGTATCAAGATGGGGCGGAGAAGAGTTTTTAATTTTACTACCTAATACGGATTTAAATGGGGCAATAATTGTTGCAGAAAATTTAAGAAATAAAATTGAAAATATGAAATTAAAATTTAATGATGAAGTCATAAAAATTACCATAACTTTTGGTGTAGCTCAATATGAAAACGAGGAAACTTTTGAAAACCTTATAAAAAGAGCAGATGACAGATTGTATTCTGGGAAAAACAAAGGAAGAAATTGTGTTGAATCATAACAGGGGCTCAATAGAGTTCCTGTTATGATATATATTTATTAAGCGTTCTAAACAGCTCGTTCATTTTAAAAGGTTTTGAAAGAAAATCGTTCATTCCAGAATCTAAACATTTTTTCTTATCTAATTCAAAAGCATGTCCAGTCAAAGCTATTATTGGAATACTTTTTTTTGAAGATTTTTCTTTTTCTCTTATTAAAGTTGTTGCAGTTATTCCATCCATTACAGGCATTTGTAAATCCATAAATATTAAATCGTAATCTTTTTTTTCATAGTATTCTATAGCTTTTTTTCCGTTTTCAACTATATCTAAATCAAATTTTTTATCTTGAAATATTTTTTTTAAAAGTATTACTCCTAATTCGTCATCTTCAGCAGCAAGAATACTTATTTTTTCATCTTTTTCATTCTTTTTTAATTCTGTCTCTAAATTTTCTATTGAAGAACATTTTTCAAAAGAGATTTCAATAAAAAATGTTGTTCCTTTACCTTCTTCGCTTTCAAAATATATTTTTCCTCCCATATATTCTATTAATTCTTTTGAAATAGGTAGTCCTAATCCTGTTCCACCAAATTTTCTTGTCATATATTTTTCTTCTTGTTCAAAAGGCACGAATAATTTTTCATAAAATTCTTTTTTTATACCTATTCCTGTATCTTTAATTTTTATTAAAACAGAAATTTTTGATTCTGTCTCTTCAATCAAATTTATAGAAAATTGAATAAATCCTTTTTCTGTAAATTTAATTGAATTATCTAGAACATTAATAATAGCCTGTGAGAATTTAGTTTTATCTAAATTTACAAATAGACTTTTTTTTATAAAATGTGAAAAAATAAAATTTAAATTTTTTTGTTTAGCTTTATTCTCAAAAGGAGAAACAATCGATTCTAAAAAGTCAATTAAATCAACTTTTTCGCAAAAAATGTCTGTTTTCTTTTTTTCTATTTTCGATATATCGAGTATATTGTTAATAACAGGAAGAAGCCTTTCGGCAGATTTGTTAATTATTTCTACATATTCTCTCATTTCCGAAAATGTTTTAGTATTTAACGCTAAAGATGATCCTGTAAGGATTCCGTTCATCGGTGTTCTCAATTCATGTGAAACTTTCGATAAAAATGTTGATTTCACTTCATTTGCGATTTTAAGTTCTTGATTTAAGTTTTCTAATTCAGAATAATTATTTTCCAATTCTTCATTAGTGCTTTCTAATTCTTCATTAGAAGCGATTAATTCTTCATTTGTTGCCTCGATTTCTTCATTAAGAATTGACAATTCTTTATTTTTATTTAATAAGGTTTTTTCATATTCAATTCTTTCAGTAATTTTATTAGCTTCAATGAAAATAAGATCTTTTTTGAAATAAGCATTGCACTCTAGATGTTCATAAGTTTTATTTTTTGAAAGAAATCTAACAACAAAATTTAAAACGTGTTTTTCTTTTTCAATATTATTAAAAATATTTTTTATATGATTTATTTCTTCAGAATGAATAAAATCAAGAATATTTTTTTCCTCAATTTCTTTTTCAGAAAAATCAATCATTTTTTCCCATGCCTTATTTATTTTAAAAAAATTACCTTTTTTATCGACTATACACAACAAATTTAAGCCTAAAGAAAAAAATAATTTTATTTCTTCTTCCATATTTTCTAATTCATATTCCAATTTATCTTTATTCTTAATTAATAAATAAAATGAAAGATTTAAAAAAACTATTATTAAAACAGAAGAAATTAAAGTAATTATTCTTTTGAAAAAAGTTAAATTATTCCAAGATTTATTATAAGTACCCAATATTTCCCATTTTTCCTCAATTAATTTTATTTCTTTTTTTACTGGATTTTTTAAAATTTTGTTTAAACTTTCATAAATTAATACTTCGTCATTATTTTGAATTAAAAAATTAAAATTTTCATTATTTTTTATAAATCCAGCCTTATTCATTATTCTGTTAATTTCAAAAACTATGTTTATTATACCCCAAAATTCATCTTCAATAAAAATAGCTTTTCTTACAATAATTGCATTTCCTCTATCATGTAATAAACTGTGTGGACCGGTTAAAACTATTTCTCTTGTATCGATGAGTTTTTTTACGGCATTTATTATAAATTCACGTTCATCAGTTAATAAATTATGTCCTATTACACTTTCATTGCCTTCCAATGGATAAACAAATTTAATAACACCTTCAGGGGCAGCATTAATAGTAACTACTTCAGGAGTCAATAAAGCACTTGCAAATAAATTAAATGAACTTTCAAAATTATATTTATTATGATTTTCTATAATAAAATTTTCTAAATTATTAATTTTTGAAAATGAAAGCTCAATTTCTTCTTTTAAACTTTGAGAAGTGTTTGAAAGAAATAATTTGAATCTTTCTTTTTCTTCATTTATAAGATAATTAGAGACCAGTATGTTGAATAATATGAGTGTAAAAACTGAAATTACACAAAAAATTAAAAATTTTTTTTTATTTTTTGATTTCATCTTAGTTCCTCCTTTGCGTTCTTATAAAAAAATAAAGCAGAAAGTAGAAAGTTGGTTAGGAAAAACAAAAATGTTTAATTGGTTAAATGGAAAAGCGAATAAAATATTGAAAAGTTAAAAGTGAAAAGTGGCAAGTGACATAAAATTAAGGATCTATGTAAAAAAGTGTGGGTAAAAATTATTGATTGATAGTTGGTTTTTGAA
>CAYZNB010000165.1:0-6439 GCA_964478535.1 uncultured Thermotogaceae bacterium | reverse complement strand
TTACCCACAAATAATCCCTTTTTTAGAAAAAGAAGTACAAAAATTTTTAAGAGGTGATAAATAATGAAATTTGATTTGATAGTTTTAGGTGGAGTTGCAGCAGGTACAAGTGCAGCAGCGGCAGCTAAAAGAGAAAATCCTAATCTTAAAATAGCTATTTTTCAAAAAGAACCTTTTATTTCTTATGGAGGTTGTGGGTTACCTTATGTATTAACTGAAGATGTAAAAAACACGGATTCTTTATTTGCTTTTACTCCTGAAAAATTTAAATTAGAAAAAGGTGTAGAAGTTTTTATTAATCATGAAGCTTTAAGTGTTGATTTTGATAAAAAATTAGTACAGATAAAAAATGACAATAATATTTTTTTTGCTGAATACGATAAACTTATAATTGCTACAGGAGCATCTCCAATAAAACCTGATTTCGGATATTTTGGTGAAGGTATTTTTTATGTTAGGAATCCGGAAGATATTAACGAAATAGAGAATTATATAAAAAAATATAATCCTCAAAATGCTGTTGTGATAGGTGGAGGTTTTATAGGAGTAGAAATTTTAGAGGGGCTTGTACATAAAAAAATTTATTCTACTTTAATTGAAGGTACGAGCAATTTATTAGGAGATATAGAGCCTGAAATACATGAATATTTTTATGAGAATATGAAAAATGAAATGTTAGAAGTAAAATTCAATTCTCTTGTAAAAAAAATAAATAAAAATGAAAAATTTGAAATTTTAATTGATGACGAAATTGTTGAAACAGAAATGATAATAGTATCGATAGGTGTAAAACCTAATACGAACTTTTTAAAAAATTCAAAAATAGAGTTATTGAAAAATGGTGCTGTAAAAATAGATGATTTTATGAGAACTAATATAAAAGATGTTTATTCTGCTGGAGATTGTGCATGTGTAAAAAATTTTATTACTAAAGAAGACGTATATATTCCGCTTGGAACAACTGCAAACAAACAAGGGAAAATTGCTGGAAAAAATTCAACTGGGAAAAACGAAAGTTTTTCAGGAGTTATTGGTTCTCTTATAACAAAATTTAATGATATTGAATACGCTAAAACAGGTCTTTCATATAAGGAAGCTATTTCAAAAGGATTTGATGCAGACTTTGTTGTAATAAAATCAAGAAATAGAGCGGGGTATTATAATGGGAATTCTAGAATAATAATGAAGCTAATATTTGAAAAAGTTACAGGGCGTATTTTAGGTGCACAATATTCTGGAAAAGAATTATTAGGAAGAATAAATGTAATTGTTTCACTTATTTATAGGAATGGAACTATTTATGATTTAAATAATTTAGACTTACCATATTCACCACCTTTTTCACCTGTTTGGGACATTAATTTACTTGCGGCATCTAATGCAATAAAAAAATGAAGAGAAGAATTATCTTCTCTTCATTTTTTATAATGGTTTAAATATTTAAATATATTAAATCCGAAATTTTCAAGATCTTTCAAAAATCTTTTATAGTAAGCGTTATAAAAATATTCGTCTGGTCTTTCATCAGTAAAATAATGTATAAGTGATTCTTGCTGAATTTTACTGAGGTTATAAAAATTGTTGAAATACACATGAAAAATTTCATGTTCAATAGTATCTTCAAAAATATTTCTTTGTTTTAAAATGTGAAAAGGTTGTGTAATAATTATATATTCATCACGATGTTTTGTAGTTACTGCTGAATAATATGTATATTCCTTTTTAGTCAATTGAGTAAACTGATTGATATTTTCTGCTTCAATAATAACGATACGAATTTTAGGCACTTTTGAAACTTCTAAAAATTTATTAATGTTAACGTCATTTATTCTTATAGATTCCGGATAATAATGAATTTTATATGAAACCGAAAAAACATTTATTATCAGAAAAAAAGCTATTAATAACTTTTTCATTTTTCTATATTGAATATTCTCGAATCACTAATACCGTAATTTCCTTGATAATACATATTAAAACCAATTGAAGGCATAAAATAAATTTCGCCTGCATGAGTTACTCTAAAATAATAATCAAAAACACCGCTTGAAAATCCATGAGAGAAAAATGCAACAGTATCTCTTTTTACTTCAAAAGAAGAATACCAATAATCCCATGGCTGATACCAATAAGAATAAAATTTGTTAGTACTCGCTACATTTTTTTCGTTATAATTATTCAATATTTGAATATTTCCAGGAATATAATCTTCAATAGTAAAATATCCATCTATTGATGTTTGGAATTTTATGCGAGTTTTTAAAATATCCCCATTCACAATATTATTTTCTTTTCTTGAATAACTAAATTCAAACAATAAAGGTTCTTCTGAAACATTTTTACGATTTCCTTCAAAATTTAATAACCCAAAAGTTTTAATTTTATTATCATTTATTTCAAGTATTTTAGTAGCTTTAAATGGGAATAACTCTTCATAAGTCATCGCATCTAAATTTAAAACATATGATTTTTCATCTGCTAATATAATCTTTCCATCATAATAATCTAAAATTCTAAATCCATTCATTATATTAACAGTTTTACCATTTGAGAAAAATAATGATGTTTTGTTATTGTTATTAAACATTACTATATAGCCGTTTTCTGAAACTGTGAAGTCAATTAATTCTTGAAACTGAGTTTTTTGAGTTATATTATTTCTTAAATTTAAAACTATGAATTCATTATATTTGCTAATATAAACAAAATCATTTTTAATAATTATTTTTTGAACATAATCATAATCTGCATCATTAATGAAAACTCTGAAATCAGTTTTTCTAATTTTCAAATTATCTGAATCAATAATCCAGTAATCATTTTTATTATCGTTAACCCACAACTTATATGAATCTGTAATTAATAAATTATTTTCAACTTCTTTAGTTTTTATTGAATTTACAAAGAAATCATCTTCAATATTTATAAATATATCTGCTAAAGCTAAAAATTTATTATCAAAATCATAAATATCAACTTCATATCTTTTAAAATATTCTTTTTCAAGAACAGTAGAAATATTTTCTCTTTCTTCAACAGATACGATTCTTATAACTTCGTATAATCCTGAATCTTTTATTAATAAGTCATTTTCTGCTTCAACAAAATCGTGTTTTAATTCAGATGTGCCAATATTTAAAAGATTTTCAAAATTTAGCATAAGTTCGAGCATTCTTGCTGAATCTTTTGTTGAATACCATCTTCTTCCATATCTATTGTTTAAAAGATATCTGAACAAATTCAAAATTTTATCGTTTTTAGTATCTCTTTTTAAAATACTATTCAAAGCGAGGAAATTGTATTCAATTTCTCCGAAGAAATAACCGTCTATAGAAATTTTCAATTTAGATAAATCGTTATCAGTTAATATCATAGAAAGCATTTTTTCGTAATTTTCTTCATCATAAAAAGACATATACAATATATCTGTATCAGATTTAGGCTTATAAGAAATATTTTGAACATCATATTTTTTCAAAACATAGTAACTGTAACCAGTTAAATCATTTTGCAATAAATACTCAATAGCAAGTTTAATCATATCATCTGGAACAAAATATCCGCTATCTTTAATATGCCATAACCCTTCAAGAACATAAGAGGTTAATTGAATTGAAGATGCATCATTTTGCCACCAACCCCAACCGCCATAAATATTTTGTTGAACTATAAGTCTTTGAACAGAATTTATAACTAATTTATCTAAATCTTCAACATGATACCCATTTTTTGAAGCGATAACAAGTGGATAAACAGTAGAAATAGTTTGTTCAGAACAACCATAAGGATATTGGATAAGATAATCGATATTATCTTGAATAATTTTTTTAATATCAAACGGTCTATAAAGTTCACCTTTTTTAATTTCTACAGGATTCGAATCCGAATTATAAAGACTTAACATTTCTAAAGTTATTTTAGTATCTTTCACTTCAAAAGGTAGAATAACTATATCTTTTTCAAAATCAAATTTTATTGAATAATTGCCAATTTCATTTGCTTCTAATTCAAGGTTAACTATTTTTGATTCATAAGGAGATAAAGCAATTTCTCCCATATGATTTTTGATGTTTAATCCTTCAGAATCAATTTCAACATAATAATTATATTTAATATCCTCGTTAGAATTATTGTATACTACAACATCAAAGAAAATATTTTCACCCTTTCTTGCAAAACTTGGAAGAAGAGGTCTTACATAGTAATCTAAATTTGAAACTATTTCATCTCTTGTAAAATTAACTTTGCCTTCGCTGAATGCAAGAGCGTTAATTCTCCATGTTGTTAAGTTATCGGGTAGTTTAAAACTTACTGTAGCTTTATTATTTTCCGTTTTTAATGTAGGTAACCAAAAAGCTGTATCAGTAAATATTTCTCTTGTATTTGTTTTTGTTTGTGAGTTGCCCTTATAAGATGCAAATGTATGCATTTCATCTACTTGAATATTCGCATAATAATTAACTCTGAAATATTTATCAGAAAAAGAGAAAGAAACTTCAGGCGAATATAATTGAGGATAAACATCTTCTGTATAATCTCTTTCGTGCCCTATAAGTTCATAAATCGCTTTATCTACAACTGATAAACTAAAAATACCATCAGATTCACTATCAATAGTTAATTCAACTATTTCGCCAGGAGAATATTCTTTTTTATCAGTTGAAATAATATAATTATATATAAAAGAATCGCTATTTTTCAAATCAATTCTTTCATTAATCCATTCTCTTTTATCTCTGTTGAAAAATAAACCTTGAATAAAAATATTTTTTTCAATTATATTTTTAGGTATATTAAAAGAATATTCAGAAACATTTGAGTTATATTCTACAAAATCATAAAAATCTTCTCCTGCAAGAAATAAAACTCCTTGCATATCTTTTAATGTTCTTATTCTAAAGAATAATGTATCATCTATTAATTGAATATTTTCTACAAAGACATTTTTATAATATTCTCCAACATAAATATTAAAAGTAAAATTAGTTTCTTCAAAATAAACTTTTAAAATATAACTACCTTCATTTTCAATAATACCTTCAAAAATCCACTCCCCATTTAAAACATTGATTTCCGTATTATAAATAAGCTCATTACTATAATTATATATATATATTTCACCTTCTCCAGAAACTTTTTTATCGGGATTATTTACATAGTCAACATTTCCTTTTATTGAAAATTTTTCATTTAAAGGAAGAGAATAATAATCATTTTCAGTAGAAATTATATAATCTCCTGAATAAACTGAAACATCATAAGAAAATTCAAGTTGTCTTTGGCTTTCATCAACAGTAATAATTTCTATAGTGTACCTTCCGTTGTGATTTTCTTGTGATTTTATAGGGATATTCATTAAACCTTCTTCATTAGTAAAACTTATGCCTCTGTAAATTAAGTTTCCTCTGTCGTAATAACCGGAGCTGAAAGGGGCATAATAAATATAATATGATATTTTAGCTTTTTTTACAGGAGTGTTGTTAAAGTATTTTACTACAGCTTTAAAATCAATTATATCTCCGGAATTATATTTTTCTGAAGAACTGAAAAGTTCAACAGTATATTCAGGTTTTACATATTCTTGTACTATAAAACCGTAATAAAAAATATCATTTTCATCAGTGTATTTTATTTCTATTCTATAGTAACCTAGAGGTGCAGAAGGAGAAATAAAAAAACTGTTATCATACCCACCTAAATCTCCTGTTTTTACAATCTTATTTTCAATAATATTTCCAGCAGGATCATAAATTTTAAGAGAAATTTCTTGATTCAAATTCAAATCATAATGATTTTCCATTTTTTTGAAACTATTAATCTTGTAGAACATTTCTTGATTAGGCTTATAAATAGGTTTGTCACTGAAAAATTGAATAGATTTATTTTTAAAAACAGTATAACTATGATAATAATTATAATTTAAAAAAGCATAATCATTATTATTTTTTATGATAACTTTTTTTAAAGGCATATTTTCTATATTTAACTCGCTTAAATTATTAAATGTAATTAGATTATCATTTAAATCCATAACATAAACTTTTTCACAATTTATTGATTGCATTGAAGACTTTTCGTAAAATTTTAAAAAAAGTCGCTCTTGATTATAAGCAGAAATCATTTCTAAATCTGAAACAAGAACATTTTCATAAGAGATAATATTTGCATTTTCATCTTCAAAAGAAATTAAATATAATCCCTTTTCTTTAAAAGCGAATGAATCTCTAATCTGGTTATTTTGAGATCTAATAATTTTTTGAAAAATAAGACGTCTGGTTTCTTCTAAAATATTTTTTTCATGAATTAAAATATTTTCCGGATTATTAATTTTAAACACTTTCATAAAAGCTCTGTCTAAATTATAACCGTAAATATTTATTTCATCACCAACACCAATAACATTTTCGCCAGATATATAAACATATGAAAAAATAAAACA